>CATMNW010000005.1 GCA_950071875.1 uncultured Erythrobacteraceae bacterium
CATGCGGACAAGCTGGTGGTGCGCGCGATGCTCGGCACGGAAGCGCTTGGCATCTATTATTTCGCCTTCAATGCAGGGCTCGGCATCACGCAAAGTTTCGTGGCCGCCTGCAACCTGGTGGTGTTTCCGCATCTCGCCAAGGCGCATGCCGGCAATGCGCTTGGCGAACTGCGTAAGGCCTTTGCAACCGGACTTGCGCTTCTGGCACCGGTGGTTGCGGCGCAGGCCCTGCTGGCACCCCTCTACGTGCCCATCGTCTTCGGCGACAACTGGATCGCCGCCACGCCCTTCATCGTCACGCTCTCCTGTGCCGCGCTGCCGCTTTATGCCGGCTCCATCGTGGGAGCCGCCTACCGCGCCTCGGGCCGCCCACAAGCCGAGACGCTGCTGACCGGTTTCGCAAGCGCGGCCGCCCTTGGTGGCCTGGCGCTGGGCGCCGGGGCCATCCTTGAATTTGCATGCCTGGGATACGGCTTCGGTCTCGCGGCCGTCTTCCTCCCTGCTGCCATAGCGAGCCTTTCCGGCCGCTCTTTCACCCCAACTGCCATGACCAGAACGGAAGGATACCAATGATGACCTATCCCAGCTTCTCCGTAGTGATCGCCGCATACAACGCCGAGCGCACGATCGAGGAAACCATCGACAGCGTTCTTGCCCAGACGGACGAGGATTTCGAGCTGATCATCGTCGACGACGGATCGGAAGACCTGACCCTGCCGTTCATCCTTCGCAAGGCTTCGATGGACGAGCGGATCAAGGTCGCCACCCAGTCCAATCAGGGCGTTTCGGCAGCACGCAATCTCGGCGTGGCAAAGGCTCTCGGCCAGTATCTCGCATTTCTCGATTCCGACGACGTATGGCACTGCGACAAGCTGGCAGAACATCGCCGCCTGCACGATAACGATCCGGCCCTGGAAGCCAGCTACGCCCGTATCGTTTTCTGTCCCGACAACCGCACCAAGCTCGAACCCGGTCGTACGAAATCGGTCGTGCTCGACGGTTACTGCGCGCTGGAAGACGTGCTGATCGAGAACGTCGTCTGCACGATGAGCAATCTGGTAATCGAGCGCGAAACCTTCCTCGAAATCGGGGGCTTCAGCCGCGAAATGCGCCATGTCGAAGATCAGGACCTCCTGGCCCGGCTGGTTGGCGGTGGCCATCTCCTGCGCGGCATCCCGCAGACACTGGTGGGCTACCGCATGAGCGCTGACGGGCTGAGCTGCGACTTCGCATCGATGCTGGACGGCTGGAAAACACTTGCCGAACGCTGGGCGCACCGCTTCGACATCGCCCGCGGCGAGGCACTGTACTGCCGCTATCTCGCCCGTCGGGCCCTGCGTTCCGGCACCACGATGGCGCTTGCGCGCGACTTCGTGCGTCGCGGCATAATCAGCGATCGCAAGGCGTTCCTGTCCGGCGGTTCGCGCGGCATCCTGACTGCCGGTGCGGCCCTTGCCGGCGGTGCCATTCCTGCCCGCGCCCGCACGGCAATCTTCGCCTGATACGAAATCAAAGGAGATAGATGATGTTTGCTCCCCGCATGTCGGTCGTAATGCCGGTCTTCAATGTCGAAGATTACATTGCCGAGGCGATCCGGTCGGTCCTCGGGCAGAGTTTCAAGGACTTCGAACTGATCGTTGTCGACGATGGCGGCAATGACAGCTCGATGGAAATCGCACGCAGCTTCGACGATCCCAGGATCCGTATCATCTCGCAGGCCAATCGCGGTCTTGCCGGTGCCCGCAATACCGGGATAGCCTTTGCCCGCGCGCCCTATATTGCCCTGCTCGATTCCGATGACCGGTGGCATGAGGACAAGCTGCTGCTGCATTACGTGCATTTGCAGGCCAACCCCGGTGTCGGGGTAAGCTATTCCGGTTCGCGGCTGGTCGATGAACATGGGGAGGTGATGAAGGTCGCCATGCGCCCTAAGCTGACCGGTGTCGACGCCGCCGATGTCCTCTGCCGCAATCCGGTGGGGAATGGCAGCGCTCCGGTCCTGCGCAAGGACGCGCTGGATCGGGCGGCATTCCATCACCCTGCCGAACCCGGTCGGATTTGCTGGTTCGATGAAAATTTCCGCCAGTCGGAAGACATCGAATTGTGGGTCCGACTTGCCGGAATGCACGATGTCCGGTTCGAGGGCATCAACGGCCTGTTGACCGATTACCGTATTATCGGAGGCGCGCTTTCCGCCAATGTCGTGAAGCAATATCTCAGCTGGACGCGCATGCTCGACATTGCGGCGGCCAATACGCCCGACCTGGTCGCCCGCCATGGCGACAGGGCCCGCGCCTACCAGCTTCGCTACCTTGCAAGACGATCGGTCCAGCTTGGCAATGCCGAACTGGCGAAAGACTTCTTCGATCGCGCCCTGCGGTCCAAGATCCGTATCGTGTTCGAAGAACCGGTTAAATCGGCAATGACATATTGCGCGATCATGCTGGCCAATATCGCCGGACCTGCGAATTTCCAGCGTATCGCCCGCCCCTTCCTGAAAGCAGCAGCATGATCAGGATCGCCCATCTACTCGACGACTTCGCAATGGGCGGCGTCACACGTGCCCTGTCGCTTTTCGATGATCCGCGCATGACCGCACGGTCACGGTCCGTCACGCTGCGGATCGGCAAAAAGATGCAGGACGCACCGGTCGTCGATGCCGATCTCATCGTGATCCATGTGCCGCCGTGCTGGAGCCGTCTTGCTTATCTGATAGCCTTGCGGAAACGCAATCCGCAGGCGCGGATCGTCCAGGTCGAACACAGCTACACCCGTTCGTTCGAACGATGTCGGGTTGCATCGCGTCGCCGCTTCAGGCTGCTGCTGCGCCTGGCGGCAGGACTGGTCGACGAAATCATCTCCGTTTCCGAAGGCCAGTCCCGATGGCTGGTCGAAGCCGGCGTTCCTGCGAAAAAGATCAGCACGATCCACCCGTGGAGCGGACGGTTCGAGCTCGCACACGTACCGGACCGGATTGCCCATGCCGGTCCCTTGCGGCTGCTGGCCTATGGTCGTTTCGCGGATGAAAAGAACTTCGCTGCCCTGATCGAAGCGGTTGCACGTTTCAATCCCGGGGACGTCGTACTGACCCTGTTCGGCGCCGGCCCTGCCCGGGACGCCCTGTGCGATCTGGCAAGCACTGCACCGCACATCAGGATCATGCCTGCATGTCCGGATCCCTTCCCGTGGCTTGCGCAATGCGACGCGGTGATCCTGCCTTCGAAATACGAAGCATTCGGACTGGTAGCCACCGAAGCACGGATGGCTGGCCGGGCGATACTGGTCGCCGATGTCGATGGCCTGCTGGAACAGGCCGGTGCCGGTGGCGGCATGGTTGCGCCGCTTGGGACAGCTGAGGAGATAGCCACCGCAATCACGGCGTTCCGGAAACGGGACCTAGTTGCGTTGGGCCGCGCGGCACGCGTTGGCGTGTCCGGCCAGCATGACACGATCATCTCGAATTGGCTGGCAGTAATCGAACGCGCTGCCGACAATGCCCAACACGAAAGAAAGAACCGATCTTACGAACTTGCCAACGCCTGACCCCCCGAGGCGTAGCAAGGACCGCCTCCCTCCCCGCGCCCGGGTTGAGGGGGGCGGTTTTATTTAAGGCTCGAAACTGTCCTCGGCTGTTGCGGCCAGCCGCCTCCCTATCACTGCTCGTGCGGGCTTGGCTTGCGGCCGGTTCGGCAGCTTGAGCTTATACGATGAAGCGTCCGAGCCAATTAGGCAGTATTGTCGGCGAATTCAGAGTTATTGGTCTGCGCATCCGCAGCGAAAGGCCAGCCTGCCAAAAAACAGGACACGCAATTCGAACACCTGATTACTGCGGATCCTTCCTAGTCATCGGAAGGTGTCCGGGGCGCCACCGGCGTCGCTAGCGCCTTGCCGATCACGATCAGGGCGGGCCAGAAAAGGTAGGCCAGAATTTCCAGGTTTTCGCCGAATGAATAGAGCGCCAAGACCAGCGTCAAAGCAAAGCCTGTACGCTGAACCTGCCCCGCCCGCGCGACCCATGCGAGGCGCGCGAGCGTGAGCAACAGGGGCACGCCAAGTGCCAGCGCGCCAAGCAGTCCCTTCACGAACAGAAGTCCGTACCAGCTGTGATGGCTTCCGATGGGCATGTATTCGACCAGATGCGGCCCGTTTTCGACGATGCCGTGACCGAACCAGAAGGCTTCGTTTTCCCACCGTTCCAACGCGATGCGGCCCAGTGCCGCCCGAACCCGGCTCGAATCTGCGCGGGCCGATGAAAAATCGCTGGCAAGCTTTTCGATGCCGGCCATGATCTCCAGCCCGAACAGTCCGACCAGCAGCACGGCCGCTGCACCCAGCCACCAGAGCCATCCCTTGTCCATTCGCGCCGTCGCCCAGACGATCGGGGCCACGACCGCGATCGCCACCAGTGCAAGGCGCGATTGCGAAAGCAGCGCTATGGCCAGGAAACCGGTCATGCCGATCAGGCGCCAGGGAAGGCTTTTTTCCTGTGCGGCGATGAACAGGTAGATGACTGCGACCATCCCGGCCGCCGGGGACCATGGCGCGAAGAACTGCCACCTGGGCGTGCCTGCCCCCGGTTCGATCGTATAGAGGATCGTCGCGAAATATTCCGGGCCCGGGCCGCCGACTGCGCGCAAGGGCGATACCCAGAGCGTCTCGGGAAGGCCAATGAACGGTGCGATCAGGAAAAGCGGCAGGATGACCAGCGTCCAAATGCCGAGCCGGCATACGGCGCGAGCAAGAACGGAAAGGCGAATATCGAGCACTGCCCCTGCCAGCGGAAAAAGCGCGATCAGCGCCCAGCCCTTTGCCCAGCCGATCGAGCTCTTGATGGTTTGGCCCGCACCGAGCGCAAAATTGGAGTGGCCGATCCACAGGATCACCAGCATCGCTGCCATTCCCGCAATCCAGACCCAAACCGTAACGGGAATGATCGCGATGCTTTTGCGCCCCAGATACAGGTCTGCAAAAACCAGCGCAGCCAGTAACCAGCCGATCACCGGCCCGGCGATGTAAAGTCCGCCTACCAGCCACAGCAGCCATGCGGCCGCTATCGTGCGCGCGGTCAGGCGTTCGGCAGGAGTTTGCGGATGATGGGCTGACGCAGCCATACCAGCAGGAATCCCAGAAGAGTGAAGATGCTGGCCGCAATCGCTCCGGCCAGTGCGAATACCGGCGACGGTGCCGAGCGCGCACGCGGAATGGAAGGAGCCTCAAGTGTTTGAACCAGCGGATAGGAAGCGAAGGGATCGGACTTGTTCGTGTCCAGTCGCGCAAGCGCGGAGCTGAAGACCGCCTCTGCCACGCGCAGGTCGCGCATCAGGTCGGCAAGCTGCGAAGCCTGCCCTACCAGATCGCCCGCATTTTGGCTCTGTTCGGCAATCTGCCGCCGCAATTCGCTTAGCGCGGATTGATGTCCGCTGCCGCTTGCATCCCTTTCGGTGAGGGTCGCGAACAGGCGTTCGCGCGTATCGGTCACCGCAAGGTCGGCAAAGGAGAGGACCTGCGCACTGCTTGCGCCGCTGACCTCACCCCCACGCGCACCCAGAGCAGACCGCAGCGCTTCCCGCTGCACAGCGAGTTCTTCCATCGTGGCGTGCGCATCGCCCAGGGTTGCGCCCTTTTCGGTGTGTTCCGAAGCGACAGTCGCATAACGCGACAGAAGCGCACGAAACTCCGGATCGGCCTTCAGGCGCATTGCCATGCGGGCCTGGCCCAGCGAGATATCGAGGGTGGAAGCAAGGCGACCTGCACCTCCACGGCTTTCGGCAAGCTGGACCCTGCGGTCGCGCTCGGTGGCCTTGAGCTGGTCGAGGGCGGTTACCCTGCCGGCAAACTGGTCCAGCGAGACAAGCCCCGTCTCGCCCTGAAAATCGAGCAGCGCCTTCTGGGCTTCGTCCACCTTGGCCTCAAGCTCGGCAATTCGCGCGGCATCGGCATCTTCACGGGCGATCGCTTCATCCTCGCGAAGTTTGTCGAGCGCACCGAGAAAGGCATCCTGCAGCGCTATCATGCGCTTCTGGGCCTGTTCCGGATTGCGGGCCGGCATTTCGACCTCGATCAGGTTGGTCTGGTCGATCAACTTGATGGCGGGGGCAGGAAACTCGCCTTCTTCTTCCTCGGCACGCCGCGCTGCATCGCGCAGAACGATGTCCGAAGTCAGCAAGCGTTTGTAATTCTCGGTCGGGCTGAGCGACGGGCTCGAGAACGCCGACGAGGTATTGGTCGTCGCCTGGCCGATCGATTCCAGGTTCAGCGATCCACCGACGCCGGTGCCCGGCAGGATCAGGGTCATGCGGCTGTCGAACCGGTCCGGCGCAAAGAGGACATATGCAAGGGTGATGCCCCAGATGAGCGCGAGAGGACCAGCGAGCGCCACGAGATACCGGCGGTAACGCCCGACCGAAGGAAGGCCGTCGCGAACCAGCACCCAGGCACGCTGCAGGAAGCGCGGCGTTTGGGGGGCGGCGGGCATGGCTGCAGCTTCCATCACAGCGCATTGTCCAGCAGGATGGCCGGTGTCACCGTGCTGATCCCCTGCGATACCAGTCCGATCGCCTCGCTCAGGTTCGTCCAGCGGCTGTCATAGCACGCGATGGCATCGCCCGGCATCAGATAGGGATCGTAAGCATCGCGATCGGCTTCGCGCACGAGCTTCTCGATATCGCGCTCGATCACCACGCTTTGCCCGTTTATAGGGTTGCGCGAAATCAGCACGGCCCGCCGGTCGGATTGCATGTAGCTGCCTCCAACACAATTGGCGGCCACCAGGGCCTGCAGAAAACGCGTGCCATAAGGAAGCGAAGTCGTTTCCTTACCGATCGCCGCACCAGCATTATTATTGGCGCTACGTGTGAGGTTAGACATATAAACACGAATTCCCGGCGCCGTGAGCGGCGTCGCCCGTACCAAGTCGGCATCGAAGCATTTGCGGCTCGAGACGATGATACGATCGCCAGCGGTCAGTTCGACATCATCGGCTTGCGATCCATGGACCAGGCCGGACAGATCGAGTTCGACATAGGCGTCGCCACGCACCAGATAGATGCGCTGCACATCCGCATCAGGTCTGACGCCGCCCGCTGCGCGGATAGCAGTCGCCACCGACCGCGAGACATTCGCGTCACCGCTGACCTCGCCTTCCTTCAACCCGATCCGGCTTTCCGGAGTGCGCTCGCCAGCCCGCACCGCTTTAGGCTCGAATACCGCGCCCGAAACGGCAACCGGAACGCCGGCGGCTTCGATCAGTGAGACCGTCACTGCATTTCGCAACGGCCGTACAATGCCCGCATCGACCAGGGTATGGCGTAACGCTGTTTCCAGATCCGTCAGAGTGCCGCCGCCTGCACGGGTAGGGGAAACCCCGCGCAGGCGGACGGCGCCGTCGGTGTCGACGACATAGGTGCCTGTAAGACTATCGGTATCTCCGAGAATGCGAACAGAAAGCCGGTCGCCAGGTGCGAGGGGTGCCTTCCGCGAGGCGAATTCTCCCACTGATGCACGGCGATAGCCTGCCAAATCTTGGGATCCGGACCGATCGCAGTTCGCCGCTCCCGGAAAGTCGAAAGAAGTTTCGATCCATCTTCCGCCGGGATGATCGCTCTGAGAGCCCATTCGCTGCTGGGGCGCATATTGGGCTGCTTGAAAATTCGCCGGCGGCGGGCCGGAAACGCAACCGGCGAGCAACGCTGCGGGCATGCAGAATGCGGCTCGTGCAGATGTAGTAAACAGGTTCACGACAAATCTCCGAAAAAGCGGGGTCGCTGCACTCGTTTCAAACATCATGCCAAATGGCGTTCCTGCCCTGTCAGCGAATAGCGTCCGAGGTATTGCGGAATACGATGATGCAAATTGCAACGGCGCGATTTGCACATTGCAATTTATCCTCGCATAATGCGTCAGCTCTTGGCGGGTTAGTCAGTCGGGGCCGGAGAGATGCCATTTAGGCACGCAACTTGCAGACCTGCTTCCATTATCAAGCCATTTGGAGTGGGACGTGAAAGGTATCGTTTTCTCAGAGCTTATCGGATTTCTCGACAAGGCAGGCGGCCCGGCCTTTGCCGAGAAGGTGCTCAGGAGCGCTGAACTCGAGCATGGCGGCGCATACACGCGCGTGGGACAGTATCCGTGGCAGGAAGCGGTTCGAGTAGTCGAGGCTGCATCGCGCGAGAGTGGCGCAGAATTCGCCGATCTTTGTAACCAGTTCGGCTCCTATCTGTTCGAGCGCTTCACCGTTCTCTATGCCGATATCGTTGGTCGATACCCGACTGCAGAGGCGCTGCTTTCCCATGTTGGCGATCACATCCACGAAGAAGTGAAGGTTCTGTATCCCGATGCGCGACCACCTAAAGTACGAGCGCATAGCGATGGATCGACCCTCCGGGTTGAATATTCCTCCCATCGGCCCTTTGCACATATCGCTCACGGCCTTGTGGCGGGGGCGATGAGGCATTTCGGAGACAATCGCGAGCTCAAATGGATCAGTGCCAGCGACGACGGATCGCAGGCCGAGTTCGCTCTGGCGGGGTAGATAATGGCAAAACCAAATGTCCTGATCATTGAAGACAGCCCTTCGCTCGCACTGGGCTACGCAGCACAGCTTGAGGAAGCCGGTTATCTTGTCACGCTTGCCGCGACATTGGCAGAAGCTCGAGAAGCGCTAGCAGGCAATTCGTTCGCCGCAGCCCTGCTCGATTTGCAACTGCCCGACGGCGACGGCTTGTCCCTTCTCGAAAGTCACGATGACGCCGGCCCGGCATACATCGTGGTCACGTCCGACGGCTCTCTTTCACGTGCAATCGCAGCAATGCGTCTGGGCGCCTTCGATTTTCTGGTCAAACCCGTCTCAGGAACCAGACTGCTTTCGACAATTCGTTCGGCTGTAGAGCAGGCGAAGGCGGGGCAGACAAAGTCTTCGAAGAAACCGGTTGAGGACCCGGATACATTTCACGGTTTCATCGGGCGCTCGCCTGCCATGAAGCAGGTGTATCGCACCATCGAACAGGTCGCCGATTCAAGAGCCGCCGTCTTCGTCACCGGCGAAAGCGGGACCGGCAAGGAAGTTACCGCAGAAGCGCTGCATACAGCGTCACGACGCAGCAACCGAGCCTTCGTCGCCATCAATTGTGGCGCGATCCCGGAAAACCTCCTTGAGAGCGAGCTGTTCGGGCATGTAAAAGGCGCATTTACAGGCGCGGTCGAGAACCGCATCGGCGCGGCAAAGGCGGCCGACGGAGGGACGCTTTTTCTCGACGAGATTTGCGAAATGGAGCTCAAGCTTCAGGTGAAGCTCCTTCGTTTCCTGCAAACCGGCCTTATCCAGCAAGTCGGTTCATCGCGCGCAGAACCGGTCGATGTCCGGATCGTCTGTGCCACAAATCGCGATCCGTTTCGCGAGATTTCCGAAGGCCGTTTCAGGGAAGATCTTTTCTACCGTCTCAACGTCATTCCGCTCCATCTTCCCGCCCTCCGCGAACGCGGGGACGATATACTTCTTCTCGCAGAACGGCTCGCAAGCTCCATCGCACGAGAGGAAGGCCGAGATGAAATGCAGCTGAGCACATCTAGCCGCGCCCAAATCCTCAGCCACGCCTGGCCGGGCAATGTGCGCGAATTGCAAAATTCATTGCGGCGCGCGATCGTGACCGCCCCGGGCAATGAAATAGATGTAGAATTATCGCATGGCGCAGTGGGCCAGATTGCTTCACCTGCCGAGGTTTCGAGTTTCCCGCTTGCAGAGAATTTGCGTGATCTACCCGACTCGATCGAAACCACGTCGACCGATCTCTCGGCGCTTGATGGCCTTACCTTGGCGCAAATCGAGCGGATCGTGATCGAGGCGGCCATCAAAAGACACAACGGCAACATCACCCAGACGGCAAAGAAGCTCGCCGTGAACCCTTCGACAATTTACCGAAAAATGGAGAAATGGAGCAACGGCAATTGAGGCCGCCAGCTTCGCTTGCTCCGAGAAATGCAAGGTATGGTAGCGGAGGAGGGACTCGAACCCCCGACACGCGGATTATGATTCCGCTGCTCTAACCACCTGAGCTACTCCGCCCCGAAAGGCCGTGCGGCGGGCACCTATACCCGCTCGGCAGGCGGCGCATTTAGGGCGGTGAGACCGTGCGGTCAACTGCCCAATTCAGGCACGGCAACGTTTTCTCACGAGGGTCGCGATGCCACCGCGTTCATCCGCCTGACCTTTGCAGCGAGCCCACGGTTCAGCGCGTGCGTGATGGCTGTGTCGACCTCTGGCACTGCGCGGGCGTAATGAGCGAGAGCATCGCGGTCGAAAGCCGCAATGCGCGCATTTTCGGTGATGGTGACCGTCGCCGATGCCGTATGCCCGGAAACAAGGCTCATCTCACCCAGGAACTCCTCGGCCCCTATGGTGCCGACAACCAATCCATCGACCTCGACCCGCGCGGCCCCGCGAGCGACATAAATGAGCGGCGGATCAGGTTGGCCCTGTGTCATGAGCACCTGGCCTTCGCTGACATCCTTCCAGGTCATCAGATCGCGCAAATGCTGCTGGCGTGTTGGATCGTCTATGCGCAGCAGGCGATCGAACAGGCTGACCTCTTCTTCGAGCATCGCGCCGCGAACGGCCCGTCGTCTCAATATCGAAATCTGGACTGCGTTTACGGCGACGAAGATCAACGCCATGAAAGCCCAGACATATCGGTCAGCCAGAATGAAAAACCCGATAGCTGCCAACCCCGTAGCCAGCAGAGCATAGCGCATCCTGCGGATCGAGGTGGCGGCCATGCTGACCACGGCGAGTACGGCCGCTCCGTAAGCCAAGATGTCGGCAATGCCACCCATACCAAGTCCCCCACGCGATGGACCATTATGGCGCGGATTAACCGCGGAATGCAAATTCCCTTACCGGTTCCCAAGGGCCACCGCGGTATCGAAACAGTTCTAGCCCGCGAAACGCGAAGTGCCTGGGTTCAATCGTACCAGCCAATTCGGCCTGCAGCTTCTTGGCTTCGCCCCCGCTGACCTTGTTCTGGACCGTAACGTGCAGTCGGGGCCGGTGCTGGTCCTGCTGGGTCAGCATACCGCGGAAATGGTCGGCAATCATATCGCGGAGCGCGAGCATATCGGGGCTACTGAGCTTGATGGCGGTCCCGCGACCCAGCGACATCAGTCCTTCGACTTCCGCAACGACCGGCGCGAATTCTGCCGCGAGGCGTTTGAAATAGGTAATCGCTTCGCCTTCGCACACTGCCGGAAGTGCATGGAACAAGGTAACGTGCGCTTCGAGATAATTGCGTTCTGGTGGAAAGTGCGCGGTGCGCAAGGCGGTATAGCGCGCGTGCAGTTCGCGCGGAAGCTGGGCCGTCACGATCAGTGGCGCATCAGCCTCGCCGCTCACATCTCACCACGCTCTCGGCGTATCGCGAACCATTTCTCGACTGCGCGGTTATGCTCCTCCAAGGTATCGGAGAATGCGTGGCCGCCTGTGCCATCCGCGACCATATAGCGCGCGGAAGTTTCGGCCGGGTTCAATACCGCGGCAATGGCTTCGCGTCCCGGATTGGTAATCGGGCCTTTGGGCAGCCCAACCATGCTATAAGTGTTGTAATCGTTGATCGCAGCGATTTCCGACTGGCGGATGCGGCGCCCCAGCGGCTTGCCCTTGGTGATCGGATAGATGATCGTGGGATCGGCCTGAAGCAGCATCCCGTCTTTCACGCGGTTCGAATACAGTCCTGCGACCATCCTGCGTTCCCGCGCAACTCCTGTTTCCTTTTCCACGATTGACGCAAGGATGACCGCATCCTGGATAGTGTCTACCGCGATATCCGGTGCACGCTTGGGCCAGGCTTCGGCGAGATAGTTCTGCATGGCGGCCTGCATACGTGCCAGGACCGAAGCACGTGTCTCGCCGCGTTCGTAGTCATAGGTATCGGGCAAAACGGACCCTTCGACCGGAACCGGTACCTGGCCCGTCAGCAGTTCCTCCGCCATCAACCGTTCGTGCACCAGTATCGAAGGCATTCCTTCTGGGATGGTCACGAACCGGCGAATCACTTCGCCGTGCTGGAATGTGTCGAGGATTGCAGCGTTGCTGGCATCTGCAGGGACAAGGAATTCGCCTGCCATTATGGGGTCTGACGAACCGAAGATCTTGGCTCTTAACAGGAAACCGTCGGGATTGGATATCAACCCTTCTTCGGCCAGCTTGTCCGCCACCGAAGTCAGGCTGGCGCCGGAGGGCACGATAAAGGTCGTATCTTCCTCTACTTCGGCCGAACCCCACCAGCCCGAAAGGAACCACACCGCCCCGACCGCGAGGATCAGGGCGAGCGCGGCTGCCGCAAGGCACCCGGCCTTTTTCACGTCAGTCCACCTTCTTGACGATGATCGAAGCGTTCGTCCCACCAAAGCCGAAGCTGTTGTTGAGCGCCGCCTTCACCTCCCGTTTCTTGGCCTTGAGGGGGACGAGGTCGACCCCTTCCGTGCCTTCATCCGGATTGTGCAGGTTGAGCGTCGGAGGAACAATCTGATCGCGGATCGCGAGAATGCAGAAGATGGCTTCTACTGCTCCGGCCCCACCCAGCAGGTGACCGATGGCCGATTTGGTCGAGCTCATCGAGGCGCCACTCAAGTCATCGCCCAGGACCCGTTTGACCGCACCCAGTTCGATGGTGTCGGCCATTGTCGAGGTGCCATGGGCATTCACGTAGTCGATGTCAGCCGGTCCCATTCCGGCCTTGCGCAGTGCCATGCGCATCGCAAGCTCTGCGCCCTTGCCTTCGGGATGCGGGGCAGTCACGTGATAGGCATCGCCCGACAGGCCGTAACCGACGACCTCGGCATAAATCTTGGCACCGCGAGCTTTCGCGTGTTCGTATTCCTCCAACACGACGACACCCGCGCCCTCGCCCATGACGAAGCCGTCGCGGTCCTTGTCGTAGGGGCGACTGGCTTCGGTTGGCCGGTCGTTCATGCTCATGTTGAGCGCGCGAGCCTGGGCGAAGCCGGCAACGCCCAACGGGTTGATCGTGCTTTCCGCCCCGCCGGCCAGCATGACATCCGCATCGTCCAGCGCAATCATGCGTGCGGCATCGCCGATCGAATGCGCACCTGTCGAACAAGCCGTCACGACTGCGTGATTGGGCCCCATCAGGCCATACTTTATCGATACCTGCCCGCTGATCAGGTTGATCAGGCGTCCATGAACGAAATGCGGGCTCACCCTGCCAGGCCCACGCTCGTGAAGAACGATCGATTCGCTTTCGATCCCCGGCAGACCACCGATCCCGGAACCGATGGAAACGCCCGCACGCTCTTTCAGCGCGTCATCCATATCCGCCAAGCCAGCGTCTTCGAGAGCCTGACCGGCCGCATCGATGCCGTAGACGATGAAAGGATCGACCTGCCGCTGAACCTTGTGATCCACGCGCTTGTCGGGATCAAATCCCCATTCGTGATCCTTGCCCTTCACCTCGCAGGCGATGGTCGCCTTCTGGTTCGAGGCATCGAAACGGGTAATCGGCCCTGCCCCGCTTTCGCCAGCAATCAGGTTCTTCCAGGACGTTTCCACGTCTCCACCCAAAGGGGTGACCAGGCCAAGTCCGGTAACAACCACACGACGCATGCTATTCTCCGCAAAAAGACAACAGGCCCGGCCCAGTTAGAGGGTCGGGCCTGTCCGAGGCCCGCTCTGGGCGGGCAAGAAGGCAGCTTTAAGGCTTAGCCCTTGTGCTCTTCGATGTACTTGGTCGCGTCGCCGACAGTGGTGATCTTCTCGGCAGCATCATCGGGAATTTCCACGCCGAATTCTTCTTCGAAGGCCATGACCAGTTCAACGATGTCGAGGCTGTCTGCGCCGAGATCGTCGATGAAGCTGGCTTCCTGGGTGACCTTGTCGGCTTCGACACCAAGGTGTTCGACGACAATCTTCTGCACGCGGTCGGCAGTATCGCTCATTTTTATCCCTCTCGAATATGGGGGTTAGTGAATTGCCTGTCGCCCTAATGAACACGGAGGCGCAGCGCAAGGGCAACTCGGCGGGTCCATCGGGGCAAAAAGGCGCTTCGTCTGCAGCTTGATCCCTGCCGAGGAGAAAAAGCAGCGACATTCAGCCGCAGCCGGCAGCCAGATCAAAGCAGCGGCGACCTTTTCCGATTCGTTAGACGTGATCGATGCAAGGTCCGGTCGCAGCAGCAGCCCCGCACCCTCGCTTTCATCAATCGCCAGCCTGATCGACCCGCGTAGCTTCCGCGCCTTGCGGTTTGGGTGCTTCGACCGTGCGAATATGGACATCGCGCAACTGGCGGGGGGATACGAGGTTCGGAGCTCCCATCATCAGGTCCTGCGCCTTCTGGTTCAACGGGAAGGCGATTACTTCGCGAATGTTGGGCTCGTCGGCCAGCAGCATCACGATGCGGTCGATACCTGGAGCGGAGCCACCGTGCGGTGGCGCGCCGAGCTTGAAGGCTTCGATCATGCCGCTGAAATTTTCGTCGACATCGGCCTGCGTGTAGCCCGCGATTTCGAACGCCTTGTACATGATATCAGGGCGATGGTTACGGATGGCGCCGCTGGACAGCTCGTAGCCGTTGCAGACGATATCGTACTGCCATGCGAGGATGTCGAGCGGATCCTTGCTTTCCAGCGCCTCCATTTCGCCCTGCGGCATCGAGAAGGGGTTATGGCTGAAATCGACCTTCTTGAGTTCTTCGTCATACTCGAACATCGGGAAGTCGACGATCCAGCAGAACTTGAAGCAACCCTCCTCGATCAATTCGAGAACCTCGGCCACGCGGGTACGCGCGGCTCCTGCCAGCTTGGCCGCGTCTTTTTCCTTGCCCGCAGCGAAGAACAGGCCGTCGTTTTCACCGAGCCCAAGTTCCGCATAGAGCTTTTCCATGCCCTCGGTGCCGTGGTTCTTGGCGATCGGCCCGCCAAACTCCCCGCCCTTGCGGGTGACATAGCCAAGACCGGCGAAGCCCTCTTTTCGTGCCCAATCGTTCATCTCGTCGAAGAACTTGCGGCTTTTCTCGTGTGTTTCGGGTGCCGGAACGACCCGGACCTTGCCGCCGCCGCCCACGATCTTCTCGAACAGACCGAATCCGCTTTTTTCGAAGTGGTGGGTGACGTCGCTGATGACCAGCGGGTTGCGCAAGTCGGGCTTGTCGGTTCCGTATTTCAGGATCGCTTCGGCGTAGGGAATACGCGGAAATTCACCTGCCGGCGTTACTGTCTTGCCGCCCGAAAACTCCTCGAACACCCCTGCGAGCACCGGCTCGATCGCCTGGAACACGTCCTCCTGTGTTACGAAACTCATCTCGAAGTCGAGCTGGTAGAACTCCGGGCTGCGGTCGGCGCGCAAATCCTCGTCACGGAAGCAAGGGGCGATCTGGAAGTAACGGTCGAAACCGGCCACCATCAGCAACTGCTTGAACATCTGCGGCGCCTGCGGGAGCGCGTAGAAACGCCCCGGATGAAGGCGGCTGGGCACGAGGTAGTCGCGCGCGCCTTCAGGGCTCGAAGCGCCAAGGATCGGCGTCTGGAATTCGCTGAAGCCCTGATCCGTCATGCGGCGGCGCAGCGAGGTTATCACCCGGTTGCGCAGCATGATATTCTTGTGCACCCGTTCGCGGCGCAGATCGACGAAGCGATACTTGAGGCGCGTTTCTTCCGGATAATCCTCGGCCGAATTGACGATCAGCGGCAGATCATCGGCGCGGCTCTGTACACTGACTTCGCGGGCGAAGACTTCGATCTCCCCGGTCGGCAGGTTCGCATTTACAGCGACATCGGCACGTGCCTTGACCGTTCCGTCGATGGTAACAACCGATTCCAGCTTGATCTTGTCGAGGATCGGCAATGCCGGGCTGTCTTCGTCGGCAACGATCTGGGTGATGCCATAATGGTCGCGCAGGTCGACAAAAAGCACACCGCCATGGTCGCGCTTGTTGTGCACCCAACCCGAAAGCCGAACGGTGTCGCCGACATTGTTCTTGGTCAACTGGGCGCAGGTGTGAGTGCGGTAAGCGTGCATGGAAAGCTCGATCTTTCTGCCGAAGTTTGAGAATGTCGCGCGGGCGTTACGGCCCTGCGGGAAAAGCGCGCCCCTAACAGCCATCAAGGGCCGTTTTGTCAAGATTCGTCTCGGTTTCGCGAGGCGCCAGCGGGTTTGCTACAGGGATCGGATAATACCTCGAATTGCGTTGATGGCGCTATTCGATCTCTTCCGACAGCAAGTCTCGCAGCACCGCGCTCCAAGTTGCGGATAGATCGCACACCGGCAATACCTGCTTGACCACCCCCATGGCGCGATTAAAGCGGCGCGCATCGCAGCGGTGAATAGAATGACGCGCGCGATTGCAGAGCTTGCGGCGCTGCCGCTAGCCTGCCCTGGCGGGGAAACCCCGCACACGAACTGGGCCCCAGGCCCGCGGGCGGCACTCCGCCCCGGACAACAGAAAAGAACCGATGAAGATACACGACCTGATCACCGAGACCGAACCCCTGGCCGAACTGTGCGAGCGGCTGGCGAAACACGATTTCGTCTGTGTCGATACGGAATTCATGCGCGAGAACACCTATTGGCCGGAACTCTGCCTGGTGCAGATCGGCAATGAGGAAGAAGCTGCCGCGATCGATCCGCTGGCAAACGGCATCGATCTTTCGCCGTTATGGGACCTGTTGTGCGACAACGAGGACGTTCTCAAGGTCTTCCACGCCGGCGGTCAGGATGTCGAAATCGTTTATAATTTTACGGGCAAGACGCCCCACCCCATATTCGACACCCAGATCGCCATGATGGCCATCAGCCAATCTGAACAGATCGGCTATGCCAATCTGGTCGAAAGCTGGCTCGGCTTCACGATCGACAAGGGCGCGCGCTTCACGGACTGGAGCCGTCGCCCGCTGACGGAACGGCAGATCGAATATGCCATCGGCGATGTAACGCACCTTGCCAGCATCTTCCCGCGCATCCTGAAAAAGCTGATCAAGACCGGTCGCGGTGGCTGGCTGGATGCCGAGATGGAGAAGCTCGCCGATCCCGAAAATTATGCCAATGATGCAGGACGAGCCTGGCAGCGTATCCGTTCGCCCGGGCGAAACCCTGCGGTTCTGGGCCGCCTCAAGGGTCTTGCCGCATGGCGCGAGAGCGAAGCGCAGCACAAGAACATCCCGCGCGGCAGGATAATGCGCGATGAGACTTTGGCCGATATCGCCAGCCACCCGCCCAAGAAACAGGCGGACCTGACCAAAGTGCGTGGCCTTTCGAACGCCTGGAAGGACAACGACATCGGGAAGCGCCTGATGAAGGTGCTCGAAAAGTCCGAGCCGCTTTCCAAGGATGAAATGCCCGAAAAGCCGAAACGCGGCGCCCCGCTCGGCAAGGAAGGCGCGCTGGTGGCCGATCTGCTCAAGCTGCTGCTGAAGATCCGTGCCCGCGAGATCGACGTTGCATCGCGCTTGCTGACGAAAGCGGACGAAATGGAAGCACTTGCGGCAGGGGCTCGCGACCTCAAGATACTGGAAGGCTGGCGCTACGACGTTTTCGGCAAGGATGCGCTGGAACTGGTCGAAGGCCGTCTCGCTTTTGCGGTGAAGGATGGTCGACTGCTGATGACCCATGTGGACGATCTCCACGCCGGCATGGTCGAGGCACACGCGGCAGAGTGAGCACGTATCTTCCCACCCTGAAGCAGCTTCAGTATCTCGTCGCGCTGCACGAGCATGGCCACTTCGGTCGAGCGGCCGAAGCAAGCTTCGTATCGCAATCGACGCTGTCGGCGGGGATCCGCGAACTGGAATCGCTGCTGGGGGTGACCCTGGTGGAGCGCAGCCGCCGCGTGGTGCGCTTTACCGCGCTGGGCAACCAGGTGGTGGACAAGGCGCACCGGATCCTGCGCGAAGCGGAAGAGCTGGCCGATCTCGTTCAGGCAGCCGGAATGCCGCTCGCCGGGCAAATGCGCATGAGCGTGATCCCCACGATCGCACCCTTCATGCTGCCTCGTTTCCTGCCGCGCCTGCGCAAGGAACGGCCCGAACTGCAGCTGATGCTGCGCGAAGAAACCAGCCAGGATGCAGTCGAATCCCTGCAGCACGGCCGCGTTGACTGCGTACTGCTCGCCCTCCCCTTCGCCACCGGTGAGGTCGAGAAGGCGCATATTGCCGACGATGAACTTTATGTCGCCTTTCCCAAGGACGATCCGCGCGATCCGCCGGAAATCATCCCGCCCAGCATGATCGATGAAGGCCGCCTGTTACTGCTGGAGGACGGGCATTGCCTCAAGGATCATGCGCTTGCCGCTTGCAACCGGCCCGAATTGCGCGCTTCCGCCACGATGATCGGCACCAGCCTTCACACGCTGGTGCAGATGGTCGATAACGATCTCGGGCTCACGATGCTGCCGAAGATGGCCGTCGAAGCCGGCATTCTTTCAGGAACGGAAGTCGTCGCGCGTCCGCTGAAATCGAAAAGTGCGACCCGTGAAATCGCCCTTATCTGGCGCAAGAATTCACCCCGCCGCGATGATTTCGAACTGCTGGCCGAAGAATTGCGCGCAGGCTGATTGCTCTGCGGCGGAAGTTCGACCCTCGCCTGAGCCTCGCAAGGCCACGGCATCGGTGGTCTCAGTCCATGTGTTTCAGGCCGACCCGCAGGTAATCCCAACCCGTTATCACTGTCAGCACCGCAGCTGCCCAAAGGGTCGCCAGTCCGACAGTATGCGGAACATTGGCATCGACTGCGCCTATCGCCATGGTCCAGCCGGGCAACCCCTGCCCGAGGATGAGTGAGCCGAGCGAGATCATCTGGAAGGTCGTCTTCCACTTGGCCAGTTTGGATACGGGGACCGAAACCTGCAGCGGGCCGAGGAACTCGCGCAGGCCCGAAACCGCGATCTCGCGCATCAGGATGATCAGACCTGCGATCACATGTGCATCGCCCACATAGGGGCCACGCAGCACGCCCTGCGCCGCGATCACGAGAATTACCGCGGCGACCATGATTTTGTCGGCGATCGGATCGAGAAATATTCCGAGCTTAGAGACCGTCCCGCTCGTGCGTGCGAGATACCCGTCGAAATAATCGGTGATGCCCATCGCGCAATATAATCCGAACGCAAGCAGATAGCCTGCTTCCCAGCCCGGCCACCACAGGAAATAGGCCAGCAACGGGATCGCGAAAATGCGCGAAAGGGTAAGGATGTTGGGCAGGTTCAGCATCTTGGCCGCAAGCCCTAGCGATTATCGCCTTTCTGCAAAAGCCGTCGAATGTGCTTGTCCGCCACTACGATGCCACTAGAGTCCCGTTACACAGAGTTGGTCATCGAGACCGGGGGTCATGTTTACATCAACGCACCTGCTTCGACGAAGGCGCTTTCTGCCGCTGTTCGTCACCCAGTTGTTCAACGCATTCAACGACAATCTCTACAAGACCACCATGGTCCTGTTCGTCGTTTATGCGGTTTATAGCGACCCTGCGACCGAAGCGAGCTTCAGTGCGCTGGCTTCGGGACTGTTCATACTGCCGTTCTTTGTCCTTTCCGCACTGGCGGGGCAGCTCGCCGATATGCGCGACAAGGCGAAGATCATTCGCACAGTGAAATTATGCGAAATCGGGCTGATGGTTATCGGGGCCAGCGGCCTATACCTCGCCTACAACGGTATTGCCGTTCATTCGCTGGCGATCCCGCTGCTCCTGCTCGCGCTATTTCTTACGGGCGTACAATCGACTTTCCTCGGGCCCATCAAATACGCGATCCTACCGCAGCATCTGAAGAAGGACGAAGTGCTGGCCGGCACGGGACTGGTGGAAGCGGGAACGTACATCGCCATTCTGGTTGGCACGATCCTGGCCGGCCCCATCGCGGTGGACTACACCGGCTGGGCGGCGATCGGCATCATTGTAACGGCGTGCATCGGCTATCTGGTCAGTCGGCAGGTCCCGCCCGCCCCTCCGCTGGGCGAGATCGAGAAGCTGGACTGGAACTTCTTCCGGGCATCGGTAAAACTGGTGCGAGACACGATGCACAATCCAGAAGTCTATTACGCCATTCTCGCGATCAGCTTCTTCTGGACCATCGGTGCGGTGCTGTTCATCCAGTTTCCTCCCTTGGCCAAGAATACGATCATGGCGAGCCCTGAGGTCGCGAGCCTCTTCCTGGTGGTATTCTCGGTCGGGGTTGCCATCGGTTCGGTGGCCGTGAACGCACTCCTGAAGGGGCGGGTATCCGCGCGCTACTCACCCATTTCGGTTATCGTCATGGGGATGTTCGTTGTGGCATTTTACGTCGTCTCGAAAATCTGGGAAGCCGACCAGCCTACCACCTTGCTGAGCGTTGCCGAATTTCTCGCCTGGCCGATGGCCAGTGTGCTGTTGTTGTGCCTGCTGGGTATCTCGGTGGCCGGAGGGATGTTCGTCGTCCCGCTTTACGCGTTTCTGACCACCCGCGTTTCGCCCGACAAGGCTGCCCGCACCATTGCGGCCAACAATATCGTCAATTCAGGGGCAATGGTCGGCGGGTCGCTCGCGGCGATGGGACTCAACGCGGCAGGCGTACCGATCACCGAACAGGTCCTGCTATGCGCCGGCATGTGCCTGTTTTCGGCATGGCTAGGAAAGCGGCTGGTCGATGCCGAAACGCAAGCCGCAGAAGCAGCCCGAGCGGCCGGCGCATGAATATCAGATTATGAAGGCCAGGACCGCAGCAAGCGTCGCGAAATAGGTCGATGCCACGCCGCGTACATCATCGGCCGTCAGACGCCAGTCGATCGTCCCGCTCGCAGGAATATCGGCGAACGCCGCGCGACGCTGTGGCAGGCTGGCCCTGAACCAGTGGCGGGCCGCTTCCGATGTGAGGACAAGTGAGCGTCTCATAGTCCGGGGTTAACGCTTTTTTAACGATTTGGTATCCCTTGCGCTTCCACCTGTCCCCCGATGGAACGGTTTGGACGAAATTAACCATGTTGGTCGCGATTGCGCCGTCTCGGCGGGCGGGCTAATCGCCTGTGCCATGACAGCGCCCAAGACCCCGCAAGCCGCCCAGCTTCTTGTCGATTGCCTTATCGAACAGGGATGCGACCGAGTGTTCACCGTACCGGGAGAGAGCTTCCTCCAGGTGCTAGATGGGCTTGGGCAGCAGGAGACGATCGATGTTGTCACCTGCCGGCAGGAAGGCGGGGTCTCCTTCATGGCTTGCGCGGATGGCGCGATGACCGGGCGGCCGGGTGTAGCCTTCGTCACGCGTGGTCCTGGCGCGACCAATGCCAGCATCGGCGTTCATGTCGCGATGCAGGATTCGCAGCCGATGATCCTCTTCGTCGGCGACGTCGACAGCGAAATGCGCGATCGCGAGGGATTTCAGGAGGTCGATTTCTCGGCCTTCTTCGGACCCATCGCAAAATGGGCTGCGCGGATCGACAGCGCAGACCGTATCCCCGAATACATTGCCCGCGCCTATGCGACCGCCATTTCAGGTCGCCCCGGTCCGGTGGTCCTTGCACTGCCGGAAGACATGCTGAGCCGCGAAACGGCTGCCGTGCCCCGCCCGCGTTCGGAACGTCCAGCTCAGGCGCCCTGCCCCGATGCGATGCAGGCTATGATGGACCTGGTAGCGGATGCGGCCTCTCCTGTTGCCATCGTCGGCGGTGCGGGATGGAATGCCAAGGCGCGCGAACATTTCCAGCTGTTTGCCGAACGGCTGGGTATCCCTGTTGCCACCGCTTTCCGCAGACAGGACGCTATTTCGCCTTCGAGCAAAGTCTACGCCGGTAACCTAGGCTATGGCCCCAACCCCAAGCTTGTCGAGAGGGTGAAGAATGCCGACCTGATCCTTGCCATCGGCGCCCGGCTGGGCGAGGCGACAACCGACGGGTATACGGTACCTCCCCTGACCGCCCCGGAGCGTAAGTTGGTCCATGTTCACCCGGACGCGAACGAACTGAACCGTGTCTACGCCGCCGATCTCGCCATCTGTGCGAGCATGGATGAATTCGCCGAGAGCGCGGCTTTGTGGGACGAAGGCGATACAATTGATTTCGATGCCGGGGCCCAGGCGCACGCAGAATGGGAAGAATGGGCAACCGCCCACCCCAACGGCCACACACTTGATATGGGCCAGGCCGTCCAGTTCATGCGCGAAACGCTGCCCGGCGATACGATCATCTGCAACGGCGCCGGCAACTTCTCCGGCTGGTGGCACCGCTATTGGCGCTATTCGGGCCATCCGACACAGCTCGCGCCAACGTGCGGCGCAATGGGGTATGGTGTGCCGGCGGCGGTGTCCGCCGCCCTTCGCTTTCCGCAGCGTACGGTTGTGGCCGTGGCCGGGGACGGGGACTTCCTGATGAACGGCCAGGAACTGGCCACCGCCGTTCAACATGGTGCGAATATGATCGTGATCGTTGTCGACAATTCGGCATACGGCACCATCCGCATGCATCAGGAACGCGAGTTTCCGGGTGAAGAACGGATCAGCGCGACCCGCCTCGCCAATCCCGACTTCGCGATGCTGGCGGAAGCCTTTGGCGGATGGTCGGCCCGCGCGTCCACGACCGAAGGTTTCAAACAGGCGCTCGTGGCGGCACAGGGTATCGGTGGGCTACGCCTGATCCATTGTACTATCGACATCGAACAGCTGGCAGCCAGCGGGGCGACGATAACAGGTTTGCGCAACCGTTAACCGGAACATGAAAGGGCCGCCTCCTGATGGGAGACGGCCCTTCCTCGCTGTAACCAGCATGACGCGTCGCGTCAGATGTCGTTGCCAAGCTTACCTTCGATTTCGCCTTTCAGCTGCTGGGCTTCACCCTTGCGCTCCTGGCGCTCGCCTTCACGTTCTAGGCTGTGGTTGTTTGTCGCATCGCCGACGGCCTGCTTGGTATTGCCGCTCAACTCGTTGGCATTGCCTTTGATCTTCTCGCTCAGTTCGCCCATGGGACGTCTCCTATTGAAAAGCGCAATTTGTTGCGCCGTTACAGGAAGATAATGGTCTGAAGACAATTCGCGTTCCGGTGCTGGCGACAAGCCGAAGACCGTTTGCGACGAACCGGTAAAAGATAGCAATCAAGGCGAGGCGCTGCCCCGCGCCCCGCTCTTAGCTTGCCCTATATGCCCGCCATCTCGAGAATTACCGACCATTCGTCGGGCTTGATTTCGGCTACAGACAGGCGTGATAGCTTCACAAGCTCGCAATCGGCCAATTGCGGTTCGGCCTTGATCTGCTTCAAGGTAACCGGCGACGGCAGTTTGGTCTTGGGCTTCACCTTTACCGCAGCCCATTTACCTTCGGGGTCTGTGGGATCGGTTATACCTGCCACGCTTACTTCGCAGATCCCGACAATCTCGAGGCCTTCGCGCGAATGATAGAAGAAGCACTGATCACCCGTCTCCATTGCAGCAAGATTGTTCTTGGCGCGGTGATTGCGGACCCCGTCCCAGGTGCCTTCCCCTTCCGCGACAAGATCGTCCCAGCTGTATTTGAAAGGTTCGGATTTCATCAGCCAGTAGCGCATGTCTGGTATCGCTCCGTTGCGTTTTGGTCAGGATTGCCTGCGGCCTAGCGAGCAGAGCGCCGCATGGCCACCCCGCACCGAGGTGGATTAACGCCTTTTTAGTCACGCGATTCTATACCTTCCCGCGAGTTTGGATCCAGGGGGCGGGATTGGCCGCAAGTCATTCAAAAAAGGACGGTGAGCGCGGTTTTGCGCTGAAGCGCTGGCTTGGCGTTCGCGGTCATGATTTCGTGACCTTGGGCATAGCCCTTGCCGCGATCATCCTTTTCGTGGGTACGGCCGGGGTCGTGCTGCCCAATATTGTCAAGGCCTGGAGCGGTCAGGCCGCCCCGCCTGACGTAGTCCTGACCAATGCTCTTCTCCTCAATATCGCGCTGATCCTGCTGGGATGGCATCGCTACAAGGCGCTGTCTGCCGAACTGGTCACACGGAAGAAATCCGAAGAGGAAGCCCTGAGGCTGGCCGATATCGACCATTTGACAGGATGCTACAATCGACGCAGCTTCACGGCCACTCTCGGCACGAAGCTGGTGGAAGTCGACCGCCGCGAAACCGCTCTGGCAGCAATTGCA
>CATMNW010000006.1 GCA_950071875.1 uncultured Erythrobacteraceae bacterium
CTGCCGGTCTGCCCGGCGGAGGCCATTTCCTCGATCAGCTGGAGGCAGGCGAACAGGTTGGTGCCGGTCGATCCGCCGACCTTGCGCCCGAGCGTCTTCGACAGCGCGAACATCGCGCCCAGCGAGTCGGCATCGTGAACCGCGATCATCCGGTCGATCACCCCGGGCTCGAAGCTCGGTTCGACGCGCGCGCGCCCGATGCCTTCGATCCGGCTCTGGCAGCCACCCTCCACCGTCTCGACCGCGCGGTCTGCGTAGTAGCGGTGGAAGACCGAGCCTGCCGGGTCGGCCACGCACAGCCGCGTCGGGCGCCGCTGGTAACGGATGTAGCGCCCCAGCGTGGCAGATGTCCCGCCGGTGCCCGCGCCGCACACGATCCATGCCGGGTCCGGATGATCCTCCTCGCTCATCTGCGAAAAGATGCTCTGCGCGATATTGTTGTTGCCGCGCCAGTCGGTCGCCCGCTCGGCATAGGTGAACTGGTCGAGGTAGTGGCCGCCGGTTTCCGCCGCGAGCCGCTCCGATTCGGCGTAGACCATGCCCGGATCCTCGACCGGGTGGATCTGCCCGCCGTAGAACCGGATCTGTTCCAGCTTCGCTTCCGCGGTGCTCGCGGGCACTACCGCGATGAACGGCAGGTCGAGCAGCTTGGCGAAGTAGGCTTCGGATACGGCGGTCGAGCCCGAGGACGCCTCGATCAGCGTGGTGCCCTCCCCGATCCAGCCGTTGCACAACCCGTAGAGAAACAGCGACCGGGCGAGCCGGTGCTTGAGGCTGCCCGTGGGATGCGAGCTTTCATCCTTGAGATAAAGCTCGATCCCCCGGCAATGCGGCAACGGCACTCGGATGAGGTGCGTGTCGGAGGAACGGTTGTAGTCCGCCTCGATCAGGCGGATCGCGCGGTTGAGCCATGTTTCCTTGGTCATGCCCGCGCCCCTGCGGCATGCAGGTGCCCAGCGCAAGACATCCCCTGCTGGGTGATGGTTTTCCGGCGTTTCTGGGAGATTTTTGTGGAAGCGGCGATGGAGCGGGTGAAGGGAATCGAACCCTCGTCGTCAGCTTGGGAAGCTGCTGCTCTACCATTGAGCTACACCCGCAAAGCACTCTGAAATAAGGGGAACCGAAGCAACCGCGTCGAACGGTTTACAGGTCAGTTTACACCCACCTTCATGATGCGCTCGCCGATTGCCACGATTGCCCGCGATTGGTCAACGTATGTTCGGCGAATGCCAGACACCTTTTCGATCGCCCATCCCATGATCTCCGCGACCTCTACATCCGTCAGCCCCGACAGGATCAGGCGAGTGGCGAACGTGCCACGGACATCGTGCAGGTGCTTGCGCTTCTTCTCGCCAGTGTCAGGGTCCGTGAAAACGATACCAGCGGCATCGCGGACCCGATTGAATGACCCCCCGTAGCCGTCACCACTCCAAGGCTGACCACGACTGTTGACCAGCAACGTGGTTACCCCCTCTGCGCGCACCCGAGTATCGAGCTCCTGGAGAAGGAGATCGAGCTCCGGTATACGCGGCATCGAAGCGGTCCGGCGCCGACCACGGCTGGTCTTCAGCGCGCGCTTGACGATGGCAAAGTCATAGACGTCCGAGCGGCTCACAGTGACAAGATCTTCTCGTCGCAGACCAGTGACCGCGCACAGTCGAAGGCCGTCGAGAACATGGAGCTTATCCATGCGCTTGGCCTCGAACGCGAACCGATCAATGTCCTCTGCGGTCCAGATGATCTCCGCGCGCTGCCCGTTGCGATAGAGTGTGGGAATGCCTTCAGCCACATTCATAATAACGCGGCCATGTAAGCATCCGAACTTCAGGAGTTCGCGAAGCACCATAACTCCGAGATCAGCACCTCGCGGCGTGGTAGCTCGCTCGTCGCGCCAGCGAACAACCTTCGCCTTCATGCGCGGGTCATTCCAGACCGTGAGGGGCGACTGGCCCCAACGGTCGACGATCTGCTTGATATAGCTCGCCCAGGTCTTCTGTGTGGAGGTCGCGAGATTGCTCCAAGACGGGCTGCGCTCCCATTCACGAACCAAGGCGGATAGGGTTTTGCTGTCTGGTGCCGCATTCCGCTCAATCGCTTCGAGAGCGGCCTTGATCTCGCCGGTCGAGAGGACCGGCTTGCCCCCGCCCTCTCGCTTGGCGATCAGAGGACCACCGCGCCACGCATACACATAATGTAATGGGGGTTTGCCTGAGCGCTTCTTAGTAACGAAATGCAGACCTACGATCAAAGAGCGCCCTTTCGGTCCCACTCGTCAAAGTCGTTAGCCACACTTTCCGCCGAACTAGTCGCGGCGATGACGCGGATCACCCCCGATGGCGAAATTTCGACCGAGCCGACGGCAACACCGGCCTTTGCTACGGCGGCGATCGCTCGTTTAATTTGGGTCGCGCGGGGGAACGGCAAGCTGGAAATCTTAGTCATGCGTGCTGTATAACACGCATTGAAATTACGTCAACCCCCTTGCACGCATGCGTGTAATACGCCATGCAGTCCGCCATGGACAACGACTATCCACTTGCAGACACCGCCGCCGCTCGCATGCTCTCCGAGGGCCTAGCTCGCGCGAAGGACGAGAACGGCTTGAGTGTTCGCCAGATCGGTAAGCTCATGAACTACAAGACGGCCGTCGTCTTGAGCCATATGGCTACCGGCCGCGTGCCCATTCCGATCGACCGCGCCATGCAAATGGCAGACCTCCTCAAGCTGGACAGCAAGTCCTTCTTACTGGCGGTATTGCGCCAGCGTCACCCAGAGGTGGACTGGGGAATTGTGATCGGATCTGGTCGCTCCGCTGCCGCCGACAGCCTCGCCATGGAACTCGAAGCCGTGCTGGGAGCAAGGCTGAAGGACCTATCCCAAGAGCAGCGCGCAGTCATGCGTGAGGTAGCAGCTGAACCACGCCCGCGGAGACGATGGTTGTCAGTACATGAACTGCACGCTGTCGAGGTCTTGCGCGAAATGCGACCCTCCGTGTCCTCGAACGGGTTAAGTGCGGCTGATACGGAAGTCCTGCGCGAGCGCTTATCCGATCAGGACTACTCCTGAAGCAGCTGCTGCGTGCCGTTGAGCACGCAGCGTCGATTTCGTCCGCTTCCTCACCAATGCCTCTCCACACAAGCTTCCCGTCATGAGAAAGGTTCGCCTACATTGCATCCGAAAGCTCCATCGTCGCGGGCTCTTGGTGTCCGCCAAAAGCTCTATCATAATCGACAGGTTTCATATCGTGTCGGTGACGTGATCACCGATGCTTGCGGCAACATTTTGAAGCGACCGCTTACAGAGCGTCTCGTCTGCTTCGGAGATCCGGTAGAGCGTGTCTGGGGCCGTTTCGATGAACCCCGACATTGGGGTGATGAGGAACCAGAACCCAACGGCTGCGCGATGTGTCCTGTCGCCATGTTTTGCGGTCAAGTAGTCCACGAGCGTATCGAAAGTTCGGCCGACCTTCGCTCGCTCTACTATGAGTGGGAAAGGGCGACCGCGACCATGACGTCGGAGGATCGGCATCGCCACCCATCCTGGACCGCTTTTGTGGTTCGATGCGAGGAAAGCAGGTGGCATGACGACAATGACCGCATGCTTCAGGAGAAAGAGGACGCCAAAATTGCCTTGAAGCTCGCGAAGGCTAAGCAGAATGCGGCCGCCAACCGCCGACGTAAGCGCAAACCCCGCACGGTCCCAAAGCGTATCCAAAATGCAATTCAAGACTACCGTGACGCGCGTCGGTCGGAACTGCTGGCGGTGAGGGCGGGGGCGAAGCCACCGCTATGGCTTCGGAATCGATCGGAGAAGCGATGCGTGCTCATCGCAGATGCGTGGTGGGCGCGCGAACTGCTTGAATGGGGCAACCGGAAGTCGTCGGCGAACGAGGTGCGCAAATTGCTCCTGGCCGAAGGTCGGCTGGAGGATGGGTCCCCCAACTCCCTTACGAAGCGCGTCAACGACGCGCTCAATCGTGCAGATCGACTCACTGCGGAGGGTAAGTGGCCATTCTTTGACCCCGAGCCCAACCCGCTACCTTGCGGCCTTGCTGGACCCACAGGAATGCCCCCGTCAGTGGTCCATACATTGCTGGAGGACTCGTGATCGTTTCGTGGTTCGTGGAAAAACGGACAGGGGTTTGAGGCTGATATATCAGCTCTAGGCGGCAAAAACCTCTGTCCAATACACGTTTCGCCTAAACCGTCTTCCATCTTCTCGTTGGCTCCCATGCCGGCCGTCAGGCCGGAACGCCGGAGCGAAGCGAAGGCGTCGATGCAAGCGAGAAGCTGTCGTTGCGACGCGAGCGTAGCGAGCAAAGCAATGACCGCTGTGAGCGCAGCATCTGCTGCCGCGCAGCGGTAGCAGAATGTGAGGTGGTTCATGAGTAAGTGCCCCTCGCGTAGCGAGGGGCGATCTCACGCCGCAGGGCTCCAGGTTCGCTTCGCTCACCTTCCACCACTCCGGCGTGGATCTGATCCTTCTCGTTGGGGGGCATGAAGGCTGTGATCGAAATTTAGTTTTGTAGTGGAATTGTTTATCGGATTCAGCGAAATTTCTCGCCAGCTGCGAAATCGTCATTCACCGAGAAGCGTAGCAAGGCGGAGGAAACGCAGACGATGATCTAGGGGATGAGTTGGGCGCCTTCCAACTTCCTCTCGGCGATCGCTTCTGCCCTACACTGAGCAATCTAATGAATCCCGGGAACCCGACGCTTTCCCCGGGTTGTCAGCTCTGGGCGTCGGTTTAGCCGCCCAACTTCCCCAACTGCGATGTGCGTGCATCCGATCGTCTTGGACTTGCCCGAATGTGACAGGTGCATGGGGCCATATTTGCGTTAACGGATCGGGAATGTCTCGGCGTAGATGCATGCTTTGATGCTGACCTTCACCTTTCTCCTCGCCTCGGTTCCAATGGTCCCCGCCGGTGAGACCTTCGCGTGCACTCCCACGGCAGTCTGGGATGGGGACGGTCCGATATGGTGCGCCGAGGGTCGCTGCTTCGATCGCGGCGGCCTCGCCATGCTTGCAAATCAGGTGGTTCGCACAGGCCCAGAGTTCCCAATCGGTGATCATCTGATGGAAGCCGACATCAGGAGTTGTCGCAGAGGGCCTTGGGAGTAGAATAATCGATCATCTCCATCACCATGTCTCCATTAGGATCTGAAACCGAGGTCTTGTGGGCAGCCTGCGGTTGACTAGTCGAGGACCGTCTTCTCCATGTCCGCCTTTAGGTCCACCTGCCAGAGAAGCAGAGGTGCAACCTTATTGCGAGTGATACGGCACCCCCGACATTTATATCATTGCCGCTCTCCAACTCGCTCACCGGACCGACTCCTAGCACACTAGACAGACACAAGGTCCATGCGGCATCTGTCTGTTCATTTTTTGTTCCGCCTTGACTAGAAGCTTGTGGTCCTCGCCGAATTAGGCAATAAGCGATTCGCGCGGCCCGCTCCTGAAGCAAGGGCCGCGCGTTTGATTCAGGGGGCTCGTGATGTCTTTGGAGTTCGCCGAGAACTTAAGTCGCCAGCTCGGCCTCGCGCACGCCCTCCTCTTGGGCATTGAACGCGACGCGGAGCAGCGCCACCATGCGCTGCTGGACGGTGTCGACGGCAGCTTCTCGCTATCCTCCGGTCGTATTGACGTCGAGCGCATGCTCGACTGGACCTGGTCGTCGCAGCTTCCAACCCACGTGACGATCAATGGCGATGAGGTAACTGCGCGACAGGTCGCGACTAACGCCCGGCCACTCCTCTTCAAGCGTGACCAGGTCGAACGCAAGCCTGAAGGCTTCCTCTCGGCTATCATCTCAAAACGCATTGAGCCGCCAATCGACGTCGTCGAACATGTGGTCGGCTGCTTCCGTTCGCACCGCCATGTCGCGGCAGCCGCACACCTGAATAATGCCGAAACGCTCAAGACCTTCCTGCGCGTCATAGCGCAGGAGATTCGTGGCGAGCAAGAATCGGACAAAGTCTCTGGCGGCGTGCTGACCGATGCGCATGTCCGTCTGCCAGAAGACCATGAGGAACGACTGCGTGAGGAACTGCGCTTTAGCCGGCGCGCAGGTCGTCACGCCGAGCTTGCCCTGACCATGCGCCATGCAGCGGGGATGGTCTTTCAAGAAGCGCATGCCGACCTGCTAACTGAGCCGCTGGAGCCGCAACTGTTCGGGCTCGCACCCGTCCCGGACCGCGCGAAGCGCACCCAACTTGGCGCCTATTACACTCCGCCCGGTCTAGCGCGGAACCTCGCCGACCTCTCTATTTCCGATCATCTCCACAAGTCGCGGATCAAAATCGTCGATCCGGCATGCGGGTCTGGCATCTTCCTCTGCGAGGTCCTTCGCGCGCTTGAGCGTCGAGGCTATCAGGGCGAAGTCGAATTGATCGGCTTTGACGTGTCCGCGAGCGCAATCGTCATGGCAAACTTTGCGCTTGAATATGGCGGGTTCGCCGAGCGGCCGGAGGTCACCGTTACGGTTCAGGTCGGGGACTTCCTGCGCCTCACGAATCGCATAGATGCAGACGTCATTATAATGAATCCGCCATTTCTCGCGATGCCCGAGATGGACGCAGACGTGCGCGAGCGGCTTCAGAAGATACTTGGCGACGCCTTCCGTTACCGTCCCGACCTCTCCATGGCGTTTACGTCGCTGGCTCAGCATCATCTGCGCCCAGGCGGCACCCTCGCTACATTGCTGCCAGCAGGTGCATTGAGCCAGACCGGCGGCGTCAAATGGCGGGACGGGCTACTGCGCAGTAACGACGTTGAACTCATTGCCGTGCTCGGCGAGCACGGCTTGTTTCGCGACGCTATGGTCAACATCGCGGCGCTTGTTCTGCGTAAGCACGAACATGCTGCCGAGTGCGCGCCAACCATGCTGTGGGCCAGCCAGAAGCGCGGGGCGAGCAGCGCAGCACTGCGGCGCCTGCGGCGGTGGATGATGGGTAACCGCAATGCCGAACGCACGATCGACTGGTCCATCTATCCTACGTCACGGCGCATGCTTGTCGAGCGAGACGACTGGACGCCGCGACCCTATAGCCTTGGCGAGCTGCCGGAGCGCTTGGCTCGCACCCCCGGCGTCGCAGCGGTCGAGGACCTTTTTCAGGTCGAGCTCGGTGTGCGCGCAGGGAAGGTCGGTGCTAAGCTCCAGATCGATGCCCAGGAATACGAGCGCCTGCCGATGAAGGAGCGCCGACTATTCCGTCCCGTTGCCGAAACTCGCTCGATCCGCCACGGTCGTATCCAGCCGATAACCTGGATCTTCTATCCCGACGCAGTCATGACATCCGCGCAGATTCAGCACGTCGCGCCGACCTTCCACAAACGCCACTTGGCGCAACTTGGCCTCGCCGATGACGCCAAAGTCGACCTTGAACGCGCTCGGCGAGATACAAACCTCGCGCTGCGTCCGCGGCTGGTGGCTCGCGCCTTCATTGGACCCGAGAGCTTTGCGGTCGATGCGCACGGATCGTTCGTCGTCGTGCAGGGCTATTCTTGGCTCCCGAAGCAGCCGGTCCTCGACGCCCCCTTTGAGACGACCGAACTGCTCCTGGACTATGCGTTTTTGATGAACTCGCGCCTGTTTTTCGCCCTCTTGCGCGAGAACGGCCGTATCGTCGGCGGCGGCCAAGTGGACGGCGCCAAGAACCAGGTCCGCCGTGTGCCGCTTCCCGATCTTGGCGCCATGTATCTCGAAACGCCTGAACTCTTCGAGCAGGCCCGTGCGCTCCGTGAACTTGATCGGTCCGAGCAGCCTTCGGCGCAACTTCTCGACGCCTTCACCGCTGCCGCTTATCGCACTAGCCTAGACGAATGGTCGCTCCCGTGAACCGGCCACTGGTGCGAGCCCAGCCGACGATCGAAAGCCGACTGCGGCGACTCGAACAGAAGCTTAATGACGAGCTCGGCTTCCGCGACCAACGACTGCGTTTCAGAAAAACCGCGAGCCGGAATGGCCCCATTACTTGGGTCCTGCGCAACCAGTCCAACGAGGCGGCCGGCCTGACCCTTCCTAAAGGAAGTGCCGCCGAGCTCGCTCCGGCCACCAACGACGAGTCGATCCTCTACTTCAGCTACAACGAGCAATGGCAGCCCGCACGCGGGCGAGGTCAAATCGAGTTCGCGTCTAGCAATCTGCGCTTTGTCATCTCTGGCGTAGAGGCTATACCAGACCTGCAATTCCGTCTAGAATGGGCCGGTATAAAGACAGAACGCGGCGTCATTGGATACCCCGGCCAAGGTGCAGCGCATCCGCACTGGCAATTCGACGTCGACGCGGATTGGTTGGACCCATCGCCTTCAGCGGCTGACGCGGGCGAGCCGATTGAGATCGACCTAGAGCCGAAGGCGGAGGTAGAGGAGATTGATCTCGAAGACGCCGACATGATCGCCGGCGCTACTCTGCGACCGAGCATCACGGCAACGCTTGCGGGTTTCCACCATCTCCATCTCCCGGCGCGCACTATGTGGCATGACCTACTCTGTGTGATGCCTGACATGGCTGCGCCGCAGCAGCATACTCCAACTTCCCACGACGAGATCGACCGGTGGGTGATCTCGGCACTCCGCTATTTGCGATCCGAGTTCCAGACTTACACTTGACATACGTGAGCTGGGTGCCTGCATCTTTATGCAGATAGAGAGCCGGCAGAAGCGGGTTCGGCGCGAGGCATCTTCGCTGGATGGACGGCGTGCTCCCGGCCGGGCCTCGTCAACTTCGATGCGAGGTCGTCGAGCATTTCCCTCGACGAACGATTCCACAGTGCATCTCTCGTTGCCCACCCGACACCCATCCGGGGCGCTCGTAGACCTTGCTGCACCAACCACAGCAAGAAGGTCTGCACATGAAATTCCAACTCTACGAATGCATCATCAAGCGCCAAGACGGCGAGGTCCGCGGTCACATCGTCGCGCCCTCCAAGGACAGGGCATGGATGGTCGCAATCGAGCACGACGAAGCGCTCGGCCTCGACCACGAAGACCTGACGCTCACCCGCGTGGACGAGACGCTCGACGATGATCGCCGGCGTGGTCTCGATGCGCTTCTGGAAAGCGCCCCGGTGGGTTTCGCCAGCTGGTGCGAGATCGGCTGGGTCGCGCACACTGCTCCTGTGCAGCAACTGAAGCTCTACCGCCTCGCAGACCGTGACGGTTACGACCCCTTCGCGATCGCACCCAACGTCGACATCGCGGCCTCGGTGTTCACGACTGCCCTGCGCGTGCCGATCGGGGAGACACGCATGCTCAAGATAGCGGATGGCATGAAGGTTCTACCGGACGACAAGGTGCACAACCTACCACAGCTTCTGGAGTTCGGTCCCATCGGTGTGGTCGCATTCGATCCCGCGACCGGCTGGTCGCTGACATAACCCGCCGAACCTTGCCTCGAATTAGTGTTCTAATTCGAGGCAAGGTGCTTCGGTGCAAGTTTAGCGGGTCACCTTGGTGTCCGGTCTGCCGCACTGTTAGCCGTTCACCAGAACGTTGCTGACGTTACAGGTGACAGGATCCACCTCGCCTATGGCGGTCCCGAGATTCACTCCACCGAAGCCGTTCCTAGCGCGGAATGTCATCGTTACCTCCCCCTTCCCGCGTCGCAATGCCACGGCTGGGTTCGCATATAGGGTAGGAGATGGAAGTCCTAAAAAGAACGACCCACTTGCACCCGGATGGTGCCGATAGCCCGCGCGGTGGCGATGCCTGCCATCCACAGGCGTCGCTCGTTACTGGTGTTACAGAGGGTCCGCGACGTGGCTTATTCGTGCCGCTCCGTGATTTTCTCCTGCGCTTGTCGGAACCTCGCGGTCTGGCAAACTAGGAGGCTCCTCGGTGTTCAAATGTCAGTAGCCGCCAAGTAGTCGGCGTGATGCATTAGCCACCACGCAGTCCTGGTCCATGCCGAATGTGGTTTGGCATTCTGCGTCACGCTCCATCGGATCCATGCGTGTGCCGAAATACAGACCGCCCAAACCGAGCAACACCAAGGTGCCGCAGATCCACGCGGTCATCGTTTCGCGGCTCATGTCCTTTTTTTCAGGATTGGCGTCGGGCGAGCGTTTCGTAACTTCCCCACCCATTGAGTCCTCGCCCGTGAACTCCCGTTTCTCATCATTCACCCATTTGCTCCCGACCATGCCTCCATGCGGCGTTTCGCTGGCGGGCTTTATGCCAGCCTCCGCAACTGAATACATACTATAGTTGATAATATGCAAGCGTAGACTGCGCCACTGGATGCCAATGGACATCAGGCTCCAGGTCGGTTTGAATTTTCAGCACCTCCGTAGGGAGCGTGGGCTGACGCAAGAGCAAGCAGCGGAACTGACGGGCATCTCGCAGCAGTATTTGAGCGGGCTGGAGAATGGTCGCCGAAATCCCACCGTCCTCACACTACATGAGCTTGCCGGTCCACTTGGCGTGGAGCCTCAAGTTCTGCTCTCTGCAATCGAACCGGACTTTAAGGCCGAATAGGCGAACGGACTCGCCTGCCGATCGCCGTATCGGAAACTCTCAAACGTGACGCGGGCATTTTTCCGCGGCGAAGTATCCTGCGCGGTCTCCTAGAGCCTGAAGTATCAATCCAGCGCGTGCGACCCCGCATGTTCCCCCAAGCGCTCCCAAGCGCCCATGATGACGCCCTCGAACAGGATCCGACTTTGCTCGTCGCGCCAGATCACTTCGAGAGTGCCCTTATTATCGTTGAGCGCGGTGATCGCGCCGGGCCATTGGTGCTGGTAGCGATTGGACAGCAACGAGACCGTCGCGGACGCTTGGCCCCAAGTGGCGAGCACGCGCGCGACAAGCGACCCGTCGCCATTCTCATTGGTGGCGCTGGTGGACGGTGGATCGACTACATAGGTGAGCGCATTGGCACCAATCTCTATCGTTGTGAAATCGTCACTAAAATCGAACTTCAAAAGCTGGTAAGTCACGCAAAGTGCCTCCTTCGGTTTCATCAACGCATAGTCGCGCGTCGTCGTCTCCGCCATGGTAGGAGGGATGCACCGCAAATAACCAATTTCATTAATCGCGACCTGATCGGATTGTGGCCATGCTGGATAAATGGGGGCAAGCCACCATCTTGACGACGCGCAATTGCTGTATGATCGCGCACAGACCCACCGGGGCGAATTCAACGCGCGCAGTGGCGCCGGCGCTGGAGGGCTCTGGCATGTAGGCCGATCAACCTCGGCGGATGGTGCGACGCACACCGCCGAACTCACCCTAGACCGCACCATCTTGCGAGAATTGAAGCCGGTCATCGCCGACATCGCCAATAATCTGGTCCATGCGCTGGATCATGTCGCCGCCGCGGCCCGCGTCCAAGCCGACACGGGCAAGACAGGCAGGCTCTATTTCCCGATCACTGACGATGACGGCACTTTCAGCGAGCGGATCGCGAAGGCCCGCTCCTTTATCGGCGACGATTGGGCCGATCTATTCACCGCAGAACGCGAGCAGCACCGCCCTTTCCTTGCAAATTTGAAGACAGTGAAGACGCTATCGAACGATGCCAAGCATTGGGAACTGAGGCCTGACACGGCCGGCGCGCATGCCGTTCAATGGTTTGCGCCGGACCCCCATATAGAACAAGTGCCTACGAACCACTTCGCGGCAAATGACAGTTATCGCTTTTGGGGAGCGACCGAACCCTTCCCCAATGTCGGTATCCAGATCGTCGCCAGCTTCAAGATCAGGGGCGAAGGCATCGATGAGGTCGATCTAGAGTCCGTGTTGCAAACCAGCTCGATCTTCGTTGCCGGCCTGATCGCGAAGAGCCGGGAGCATCTCGCCACTGTCGCACCGGCGCAGCCCTGAGCGGCGGACGTCGCCATGCTATGCCTTCCTAACAGGGCGCGCGCGAAACATTCAGTGCCACATCAGGATTGTCGCATGATTTCATCGTGTTTTTCTCTTCGATCGCATGGCGGCGCGCGAACCGCTTCCGCAAAGGTCTGACGTCATGGCGCGATCGCCCTCAAAGCCTTTGGCTGAACCTCAAGGCTTCTTCGAGCGGACGCGGTTCGCAGGCACATTGTCGGGTCATGGCGCGAGTATTTCGATGGGCTTCTACGCCTCGATCGACTCGCTCGGCGTATTGCGCCTTGAACTCGATCGCATTCCATTTTCGCGAGAAGCCTATGCGCTGTGCGTTGATCAGCGCCCAGGCACGAATGTCGATCTGATCGCCCTAGAAGGCCGGAGCGAGGCTGGCCACGTCTTCCGGTCGGACAGCTTTCACATCTCCAGCTTCAGCCATGGGTCAGAGCTTGGCGCAGAACTGAGCTATCAGGGCGATTGCCAAGATGCCGAGCTGGAGTTGCCGCGTCGGTTGCACCGGGAGAACCGCAGCGATGCTCGCGTCTGGCGGGTCAGGCAGTTTCGGACCTTCCGCCATATGACGCGCGACACTGAACTCGGGCGGATGGTGATCGGCGGACCGCGACAGGACCGCGAGGCACAAGAGCCAAATGGCTATATCGCCGTCTATCGCCCTGATGGTGATAGCAGTGAAAGCTGGTGGCAGGACAGCGACCGACTGCTGACCCATATGGCGCGCGTGCTGTCGTTCGCGTGCGACACTTATCTTCGGCCGCTAATCGAAGAGCGTTACGAGGACGACCGGATCACGGTGCGGGTCGCACGGCAAGGTCGCGCTTCCGGGCCGTTCATGGCCCCGTTCCACGAACTTCACATGGATCCGATCTTTGCCTGCGCGTGCGAAGCCTACTTTAGCCGCTACGAAGCCGTCGAGGATCTCGACGCGGCAATCCGCTGGCTGACCGCGCCGGTTGCCTATGACGAGAGCCGGCTGATAAACGCAATGAGTGCGCTAGAGAATATCCTTGATCGCTGTGGCCTCGACGAGGTCGATTTGTTCATGCGGCCGAACGCCTTCCGCCGCATCGCAAGCCAAGTGCGCGACCTGCTCTCGTCGTGTGATGTGCCGGAGGGAATGGCGCGCAAATTGCCGGAACTGAACCGGCGGCCACTCGGCGAGAAGATCTTGGCGCTCGTCGCCGCGCGCGGGATCGTGACGAACGATTTCCCGGAAGGGTGGCTTAGGACGGTCATCGTCCAGCGCAACACCATCGTCCATACCGGGATATCGCGGGACTTCGACGACCAAGAGCCGGACACGCTCGATCATACGATTTGGGCGCGCGAGATTGTCACCCGGATCATCCTCGAACGGCTTGGGTTCGAGGGCCCCTACCGGAGCTGGCTGCACCATGACGAGCAGCTCCATTTCCCGGAGTGCATCGCAATGCAGGATTGGGCACCCCGCCGGGAGGCAGACCGGCTCCTCGAATAACCATACCCATGTGCGACGGTTCACGGCATCCACGGAGTGTCTCATACGAGTTCGATCCAGATTGTGAGGCGCTAAACTGCGCTAACTCTAGACCCCAATGAGACAGCGAGACACGTCACCTGAGTATCGTCGGATACGCCCGCGTCAGCATCAGTTCCCAGAACCTTCACCTCCATCGGACGTTGTCGGTGCCTTCGCAGCAATGCGAAGCCGGTGATGCAATCGAAGTTCAAGATTTCGCTCAACTGATCGACGGATACGCGCTCCAAGTTCTGTGCCGAACAGCGCAGCCGCCATCCCTGCGGAGTTTGAGATCGAGAGTTGCTTCGTCCGAAGCTCTTTTTTTTTGGGAAACGCAACCTCCTACAAAAACTGAGATCAAAGCTCACAACGACGACAACCGTTGGACGATAACTACCGATCCGTCCTCACAGATGCACCTGCGTAGGGGTCGTAATCAGCAGGAGGCGGCTCTCGCGCGGTCGCCGGGTCGGCCGCGATAGGCGAGACTGTGGGCACGGTCGGGAACGACGTGTCCCAAGCTCCCAGAAATCCCACTGCGATGCTAGGCGCGCCGAGGATCACAAAACAACCGACCGCGACGCGCATGCCGGTCTTGATCGGCACGCGCCCGCTCATCATCAGGAAGCCCACAAAGGCCACCGCGAGCACGCACAGGCCCAGCGCCAGCTCGCCGATCATCACCGCGCCGATCCAGTTCACCGCCGCCTCGATTGGCGAGGAGGCAGGCGCATCGAAGAGCGAGGCTTGTGGTTTGACAGTTGCCATCAGCGCGCCACCATAACCTGAGACACCCGGCGTCGCCCATCGCGTCGCTCAAGCTGTATAAACACGTCGATGCTTTCGCGCACATAGTGACGCACGTCGTCGCGAGAGAGACGCGATCCCGTCTGGAGTACCAGCAAAGCGAGTTGTTCGAGTGCGCGTTGCGGAGTGTCAGCATGAATCGTGGTCATCGAGCCGGGATGCCCGGTGTTGACCGCGCGCAAGAAGGTGAACGCCTCCGCGCCGCGCAGCTCGCCTAGGATGATCCGGTCGGGTCTCAGTCGCAGAGCGGCGACCAGCAAGTCTTCCGCGGTAACACCTGACTCGCTCAGCGAGCCGCGCGCAGCGATCAGCCCGACGAGGTTGCGATGTGGGACCTTCAGTTCCTCTGTGTCCTCTATCAGCACCAGCCGCTCGGAAAGCGGGATCTCTGCAAGTAGCGCGTTGAGGAAAGTCGTCTTCCCGGTGCTGGTACCGCCCGACACGATAATATTGCGCCGCTCACGCACTGCCTCGCGCAGAACGGCGGGCGCGTCTCTTGCGCCGAGCATCTGCCAGTGCCGCTCAAATTCAGGTTCGTTGCCATCCGCCTCAAGTCCGGAGAACGCCTCGCTGTGCTCCCAGTCGGAGAGCGAGAGGTCTGACGAAATATGCCGCCGGATCGCGATGACATGCCCTCCCCGCGTCGCCGGCGGCGCAACCACTTGGATCCGCGAGCCATCGGGGAGCGAAGCCGAGAGGATCGGCTGCGCGCGGTTGACGCCTTGGGCACCGAACGCCGCGACCTGACGCGATAGACGTGCCAGCAGCGTTTCGTCGATCTGCGGCTCGTCATGGCACTCGATCCCGCCACTAATGCTCTCGGTCCAGAGTTCTCCGGGCCGGTTGATCCAGATGTCGGTGACACCCTCCCGGCCGAGCCACGGAGCCAGCGGTGCAAGAAAGCTGTCAAGGTAATAGCCGGTATCGGGGCTCATCGCTCGACATCCGAGAAATCGAGATCTCGCGCGACATAGACCGAGAGGCTGGTACCGTGCTTCACTCGCAGGGTCGGTGTGACCTGCGACTGGTCTACGCGAGTGACGTTCTGCGTCGAGCCCGGCAGCGCGACGATCACGCCGTCGCCCGCCTTGCGAGTTGCAACACCCACCCCGATGTCGAGCACCGATTGCAATAGGGCGCCGCCGAAGCGCTGGAAGAACTTGGTATCCACCTTCCCCTTGATCCCAGCCCGGCCGAGCTGGTCCGACGCATCGGATTGGAGTGCGATGGTGACTCCATCCGGGCGCATCAGCCGCGTCCACGTCACTAGCGCGCGGTTCTGGCCCGGCTGAAGATCGCCCTGATACTCGCCGTAAAGCCTGCTGCCGCGCGGGATGAGAACGCGCGTTCCATCGAAGCCGTAAACATCCTGCTGGACAATAGCGCGGGCGGAGCCGGACCTAGTGGAATCGAGCGCTGTTTCAAGCACCGCCGGCATGATGGTTCCGATCGGAACCGTGAAGCTTGGATTGTTGAAGCGCTGGGCGCGAACCCGCTCCCCGCTGTCATTTGGCACCTCTGGCGAACGAACGTCGAGCGGAAGAATCTCCGGGCGAACGGTCGGGCGCTCAAATTGCGCTCGGCCAAGATTTGCGGGCGGCTGATATGGCTCTGGCGCAATTGCCGCCAGTTGAGACGCTGGCGGCGAAGCGCTTCTCTGGATGGGAGGAGTCGAGACCGGAGCAGAGTTTCTGCGCATCCGAACCAGCCGAACCGGGCGCGGCTGTTGCCGCAGTTCGTTTTCGGGATCGTATCGCTCCCCAAAGCGAGCGGGCATTTGGGGGGGCTGGCCTGCTTCAATGCGGCCGACATTCTGGCCCGAAGCCTCAAGAGGCGATATCTGCGCCTGCTGGCGCGCGGTGTTCATGACGGAAAATATCCACGCGCCACCCACAACGAGCGCGATCGCGAACAGGATTAGGCCGAGATTTCCCGTCCCCGCGCGCTCGACGAGTGGTGTGGGGTCGTGGGCGGTTGGGGAAGGATCAGCCATCCGGACGCTCGTTGCGGCGCGCGGTCGCTTTCTTGCCATCGATCCGGAACACCAGCTCTTGCCACACCCGGTCGAGCACGAATTGCGCACCGCGCATGTACCCATTGGTCAGGGTTTCGTCGCCGGTCGGGCTGATAGCGAAGATCGCAGGCAGCAACTGATCGGGAGAGAAGAGGATATAGGTCTTCTCGCCATCGTCGCGGATACCGACCGGCTTGACCGCATCCTTGCCCTTGACCCGATAGGACCACCAACGCTCCGCTACACCCTCTGCCCTGTCGAAGGAGGGACTCTGCGCGAGCTGTTCGCCCTCGTCGGCGATGCGGACCACATAGGCGGCCATCAGATCGTCACCGGTTCGTAGCGAGAACTGGTAGATCGCACGATCGGTCACCACCCTCACGCGGCCGAGCGTTCCCTGTGCGAGGGGAGTGAGCACCAGCGCATTGAGCTCGGGCGAGATGGAATAGCCGACCAGCGATTGATCCATGTCGACCGATTGGATCGATTCATAAGGCGGGAAGAGCAGCGTAAGATCTGTCTCGGGGAGTGCCGCCAGCATGATCTCCCGGCCAGCGATCGCTTGCACGCTCTGAAGGCGCGGATTGGCAGGGTCCGGCTGTGGCATAATTTGCGCGGCGAGAGGCGAAGACACCCACAGCATCAGGATTGCCAAAAGCCGGATCATTGCTCACGATTCCGGTCATCAGACTGCTGTTGGGATGTGCTCGGCATCGCTTCGGGCAAGGTTTCTGCATCGCGCCGATAGGAAGTCACCTGAAAGCCGAGCGGATTGAGCAGACGGTCGCGTTCGCTCATCTCGGCCGTGGTGTAGCCATATCCGACGATCGCGGCCCAGAATTGAGGTGCCTCAGCAACGCTGCCGGGCTCATCACGAATGGTGGTGAAGCGCACCAGTGCCCGCTCGTTGTCGAGCTGGGAGATGCTGCGGATCTCCACCCGGATCGTTCCGCCGGGCCGCATGTAGCTGAGCGGGCTGAGCGGATTGTTCGCGCTCATCCGGGCAATATATTGCTGGCGCACTTGCGGCGCGCTCATCAGCGTGACCTTAGCGTAATCGTGATCGAAACTGTCGGGCACGAAGCTCTCACGCGCGGTGACGTACTGCATCAGGAACGAGCGGGTGAGAGCACCATCCGCCTGCACCCTGCTTTCGGCCAACGGGTCGAGCGCTTCGACATTGCCCGTCTGGCGGTCGACCAAGATCGTATAGGGCACGACTGTCTTGAGCGGCAGCATGATGACCAGCGCCATGGCCAACAGCAGCGCGATCACGCCCGCAACAGCCGCCACGATCCAGGCCATGCGCCGCGACCGCTCCAGATCGTCCGTAACGCTCTGGCCCCAGCTGTCGACGACACCGCGCTCGGACTTATCGATTTTTGGGACCGCGTTCATCGGCGCGCACTCCTGTCCGTCGTCAGCCGGGACGCGCGAGGCGTGCCGCGTCGCCACGAGTCCCCGAGCCTTTCGCGCGGTGGGGCGATCGAGGGCGTACCACCCGACTGATCTGCCCGCTCGCGCGTCGGCCCGGCCAAGGCCCTGATATGGGTGCGTTCATTGGAGGGGGTGCGGGTAACGACAATCTCGTTGCGCTCGGCAAAGTTCGACTTCTGCCCGAACCGGGTCTCTGTACTGCGCGACGAAATCCACTCGCTGCGTTCGGACCGGTGCGCTTCGCTGCCGGAGAAGCTCGGAACCGATATCCAGCCGCGCATGAAGGCCACCTTGCCCAGCAGCCAGACGAAGCCGAGTTGGACGAGCGCGAAAGCCAGAGTCATCGCCATCAGCTCGGTCGGTGCAGACGGTGTCGCATAGCCAAGCGATCGCAACCGCAGAGCATCCTCAAGCCAAGGGGTCAGCACCGCCATCTCTACCGCGAGCAGCACGCTGGCCCCGACCGATCCGATCAGCGCAAGAACAAGCCCGCGCATCCAGCCGGCGAAGAGCCCACGTGTCGCATCGAAGAGGAGCAGTCCGGCTGCCAAGGGAGCCAGCGCGAGCAGCAAGCCAGCCGCTAGGCGGAAGAATGCGACCGATCCGATTACTCCTGTGAGCCAGAACAAACGCGACCAGCCCAGCGCGCTTTCGTCCTGCATGGCGATTCCTTGGAACGAGGCCCCTGCCCCTTCGGTATCGATAAACGCGCCAGTCTGGCGACCCGACCCGAACTCAGAAAGTTGCACAATCGCGCCGTCGATCGCCTGCAACCGCTCGGCGAAATTGCCTGAAGCGGTCGCTGCGATCCGCCCGGCAATATCCGCAGGAGCGAGAAACACGACATCGTAAATCAGCGTGCGGAACGCGGGCCAAGAAAGGGCCAGCGTTAGCACCAGTCCGATCTTGAGCACATCGAACACCACATCGCGGGTACCCGGAGCAGGACCAAACAGCAGACGAAGGCCGAACAGCGCTATAAACAGCGTCAGCAGCCCGGTGGTCACGGTCGCAGCGAGCGATCCCGGTTCGCTCAGCGCAAGCCAGCCATAGCTGCCGAGCACCTGCGCCTGGCAGTCGATCTGCCCCAGGATGCGTTCGAGAAAGCCGTTGCCGGTATAGGTGGTAGGGCAAACCATATCGATCAGGCGACCTTCCGCAGCAGCGGCTCCATCCACTTGGCCGGGTCTTCGCCGTGCACCTTCACGATATCGTCGAAGCTGCGCATGGTCGATTCACGACCGGACAAAATGGCGAGCATCTCCTTCTCGCCCGACAAGTCGAGCCGCGCGACCACGCTGTCATTGCCGTGCCGGATGAGGAAGCAGTGAGAGCTGTCGGGAAGCGTGCGGACGAGATTATATTCGTGCGCGGAGAGCCCGAAACCATTGATGTAGTCCTCGGCCCGCGCCTTGGGGTTGATCATGAAAATCTGCGTCGCTGCCTGCTCGATAATCGCGCTGGCAATCTTGCTCTCCAGTGCGTCCTGCGCACTCTGGGTGGCAAAGCCGACGATCCCATTGCGCTTACGGATCGTCTTTTCCCAATCCTTGATCCGGCGCACGAACACTTCGTCGTCGAGTGCCTTCCATCCCTCGTCGATCACGATGATCGAGGGCGATCCGTCGAGCCGTTCTTCCACCCGGTGGAAGAAATAGAGCATCGCCGGGGTGCGCGCCACGGGATCGTCGAGGATCGCGGTCATGTCGAAGCCCACCGACTGTTCGGCAAGGTCGGTCGTGTCGCGTTCGTTATCGAACAACCAGGCGCGGTCGCCATTGCCCCACCACGGCTTCAGTCGTCCGTAGAGATCGTCGGCGCGCGGACGATCTCCGCCTCTGAACAGTTCGACGAAATGCCGCAGCCTGCGTCGCTCGATCGGCTGGAGGGCATTAGTGTCGAGCGCATCGCGCACCAATTCCGCCTCGGCCTCGTCGAGCCCGCCTGCGAGCGAGGATAACCATTCAATCAGGAACGACCGGTTGGCCGGTGTATCCTCCAGCTGGAGCGGGTTGAGGCCGGAGGGTTCTCCTGGGCGCAGCCTGTCATAGCTGCCGCCGATCGCGCGGATGAACAGCTCCGCCCCGCGATCCTTGTCGAAGAAGATGATCCGTGGATCGTACTTGCGCGCTTGCGCTAGCAGGAAGTTGAGCACCACCGTCTTGCCCGAGCCCGAGGGGCCGATGACGGTGAAGTTGCCCAGATCGCGCTGGTGGAAGTTGAAGAAATACGGCCCCGCCGCCGTCGTCTCGAACAAAGTCACCGCATCGCCCCAGTGGTTGCGGCGCGCGCGCCCGACGGGGAAATTGTGCAGGCTGGCAAGCGAGGCGAAATTGGTCGTCGAGACCAGACCGCGCCGCACGATATACTTGAAGTTGCCGGGGAACTGCGCCCAATATGTCGGCTCCAGCGCGATATCCTCGCGCACGCCATTGATGCCGAGATCGGCGAGCAGTGCAATCACTTCCGCCACCTGCGTATCGAGTTCACCGAGGTCTTCACTATGGACAGCGATAGTCGTGTGGTGTTCTCCAAAGCCTGCGCGGCCCGCCGCGACCTCGTCTTTCGCATAAGCGAGTTCGTCACGCAGCGAGATCGCTTCGTCCTCGGCAGAACGCATGCGCCGCAGCACGAGGTTCATCCGCCCCAACGCCTCGCCGCGCTCAACGAAGGCAAGGCTCTGCGCGACGTGCATCTCGAACGGCAACCGCAGCAACTCGTCGAACATGCCTGGCATGGTCTGCGAGGGCCAGTCCTTGATTGAAACCAGCGCAACGAACCGGCGCGGCTGTGGCCCGGCGGGTGCCAGCTCCACAGTATTGCGCCCGAAGCTGATCCGGCGTGTCGGCAGGTGCATCCCGAGATCGCCGTGCGGCTCTGCCACCGGGCGCATATCGCCATTGAACAGGCAGGAGAGGAATTCGAGCGGTTCGGAGCGTGTGCCGCCATCCTCGCTCTCGTATCGGGTCAGCAGCGTCGGATCATATTGCGCGAGCGCCGCCATCAACGCCTCGCGCGCATTGTTGAGCGAGGCCAGCTCGCCCCTGAGTGCGGCGGCATTGGCGGTGGGTGACGGACTGCGGATGAGCCGCGCGATTCGGTCGGCAATCCCGTTGCGGCCCGGCATCGGGCGGCGCACCAGCGTGAGGAACAGCTCGTTGACGTAGAGCTGGCGACGCTCGCACCGCTCGCGCCATCGCGCATCGAGCTGGCGCGAAAAGGCATCGGGAAATTCGCCCTCGAGATCGGCATCGACCCGGCGGCGGATGATGTGGTGGTAGACCGCGAAGCGCGAGGTGCCGATCGCGCGCAGCATCGCATCGCGTAGCCCAGCCCGGTAATTGAGGTCGGCGCTGTCGGCGGTCTCAAACAGCAGTCCGCCGACGCGGATGGTCTGCATCAGATAGCCATCGCGGGTCAGGATGGTGGCGTCGTCGAGATGACGGGTAAAAGGCAGGTGAGCGCCTGCCGGGATCTCTCGTGTCGCGGCTTTGCTATCGCTGCTCAAGACGCGCGGAGCTTGCATATCGAAAAGAAAAGGTCCCCTCACCGCCAGACAGAGCTATATTCCGCAAATTCTGAGAAAAGCGGTCCTATGCTCACGCGATAATAGAAGCATGCCGACTCCGCGAAACACAAGCGCAATCAAAAAAACTCGCGGTGCGTGGGTCACGATCATAGAGATAGTCGGGCTGCGCATAGCCGGGCACGTCGGTCGCGCTGCGCCAGAGCCGCCCCAAGGGACCATATTGCAGCATGACCGTGCGCGTGCCTCCGCCCGCCTTGGGCACCACCGCCTGCACCAGGCGGTTCTCGATATCGTAGGCATAGGTATTGGTGCCGTCTGACACCAGGTAATGGACCGCAGAATGATGTTAGTAAAGATTATCTGAATAACGATCTCTGATATACAGTTTAAAAACTTTTGCAGATATAATAAGTCTCTTCCAAAAATACGATGGCAGTTTTTGAAGGGATGGCCTGTTTCTATATTCAACGCTAGCAAGATCACGTTCAGCTATTAAATGACCTCGGTCCGATGCCTCTTTAAGAAGTTCCATTCCCTCCCTGCGGGATCTCGCGTCCTCTTGACGCAGAAGGGCGCACGAAAGGTGGTAGAGGGCGGACAAATTACCCTCCATCGAGACTTTCCGAAGTATCGGTATTGCTTCCGCATCCTTGGACGCTTTTGATAGTGCGACCCCTAAATCGGCAAGAGCTCGTTTTGAGCCAACGTCGATCGCAGATTTGTAATAATCAATCGCTCTCTCGATACTGGGGCTGGACGAAACTCCCATCTCATTCATCCAACCCAATGTCCGAAAAACGAATGGGCTAGCCGTCGCCTCCAATCCAATAAGTATCTGCTCAGCATCCCAGTAGCGCTTTTCTTGAACTGCACGCTCAGCTTCTCTCTCGAGATCATCCTGGCTGCCCATTATCACAAGCCTTCCATCACGAAACTGCCCTAAGCATTATTGATCTGACCGCTCTCTACGACGTTTATCTTCTTCTCGCCGCCTCTCTTCTTCGCGTCGCTTCTGCTCCTCTAGCTTCATATATTCCTCGTAGGTAATGCGATTGCCATCCTCATCACATCTAAAGTCCGAGCATTCACCCGCAGGAGCGTGGTAAAACGGATCCGCTGCATCGGCAGCAGTTTCCATAAATGTTATAACTGCCGCGACAATCGCACCCGCTGCCGCCCCTCCCTTGTCTCCCTTTTTGTCCTTGTCTCCCTTTTTGTCCTTTTCTCCCTTTTTGCCCTTACCGCCGTCACCGGCGGTTGGCTTCTCAGTGCGTAGCTCAATCTCATCGGATCTTCTTGGAGGAGGTCGTTTGGGCCCCTGACCTGTGACCGAACAGTATACCATTATGGCCCCCGCAATGACGATCTTCAATCTATTGGTGGTAGGCTTGCCACCTCCATTGCACTTGCTCATCCCGGTAAAATCCACCCCAACGTCGCGTTGGAGGCTAGAAAGAGGAAAAATTTCTGAAATCATGGAGAAACCAAGCCACAGAAATTTGAAAAAAG
>CATMNW010000007.1 GCA_950071875.1 uncultured Erythrobacteraceae bacterium
TTTTTCGCTGCGAGGTGAGCGAGCGTGCCGCCGATCATGCCGGAGCCGATAAGGGCGATCTTCTTGCGTGCCATGGAGGGTAGCGTCCTTGTTCCTGCCGTGCGGGACAATGATGAAACCCGGACCATTTAAGTGCCGCGCTTCATGTGTCCCGCAAAGGAGGCGTGGCATCCGGTCGATTGCGAGTGCGGCCTAGGCCTGTGGGGTGGGGAATGCAACCGGCAATCGATTGAGGTTCAAAACAATATTTGCAAATGGTTCGCAGTTGCAATAAGCGTGTCGAGAGTTGAGCTTTCCCACTCAAGACGATCAGTGTGCCGATGGGTTCCGCGTGGCTGGATCGGTGCGCGTCAAACCGCGATGCGCCGTCGCACATCGGCTTCGGGTAGACCACGCTCCTCGGCGAGAAGAAGGGCCGCTTTGTAATCCGGCACGGCACGGCTGAAATGATAGCCCTGTCCAAGCGTACAACCCGCAGAGCGGACCGCTTGTACCTGTTCGACCGTTTCCAAGCCTTCGGCGACAATCTCCATGCCCAGGCTCCGACCCATCTGGGATACGGCGCGAATGATCGCATCGCTTTTCCGGCCGGCCTGTTTGCCCGACACGAAGCTGCGGTCGACCTTGATCTTAGAAAATGGCCACTGGTTTATATAGCCGAGCGAGGAATAGCCCGTCCCGAAATCGTCCAGTACAAAGCGGACGCCTGCCCGGGCGATTTCCTTGATGAAGGACGCCGTATTCGGGCTGTCTTCCAGAAACAGGTTTTCGGTTACTTCGAGTTCCAACCGCTCCGGCGCAAGTCCTGCTTCGCGGATCGCGCTGATTATTCCCAGCGCAGCACCCGGTGCCTTGATCTGGAGCGGTGACAGATTCACCGCGACATTCACATCATGGGGCCACTGAGCGGCCACCCGGGCGGCTTCGCCCGTCAGCCAGTTGCCCAAGGTGACGATGGCACCGCAGTCCTCGGCAATCGGAATGAACTGGTCCGGCACAATTTCGCCCCTTGTCGGGTGAAACCAGCGGACCAGCGCTTCGAAGCAGCGGATCTTTCCGGTTTCGAGGTCGATGATCGGCTGGAAATAGACCGACAGCTCATCACGCGAGAGGGCAAGGCGCAGTTCGGTTTCTATCTCGTGGCGGTGCGCCAGGTCCCGCGTCATCGACGGCTCGAAGAAGCGGATCTGCGAACGGCCGCCGATCTTGGCTTCGAAGAGTGCGAGGTCCGCATGGCGCAGCAATTCTTCTGCGATTGCACCGTCCTCAGGCTGGACAGCGATCCCCATGGAGGCACCCATCTCGATCCGGTCGCCATCGATCCGCAAGGGCCGCCTCACCTCACCCAGTACCATGCTGGCGAGCATTGACGCGGCGTTGCGGTCGGTAATCTTGCAGGCGACGACGAATTCGTCCCCCGCAAACCGGGAAACGATACCGCGGTCTCCGATCAGTCTGGAGAGGCGCGAACCGATTTCCTTGAGCACCTTGTCCCCGACTTCGTGCCCCTTGAGGTCGTTCACTTCCTTGAAGCGATTGAGGTCGATCCAGAATATGGCGGCCTGTTCGCCTTCCGCACCAGCGCCGAGAATTTCCGGGAGGCTGCTTTCAAGGCCTGATCGATTGGGAAGGCCGGTGACAGGGTCAGTGAGCGCCAGCGCTTCCATCTTCGATGCCAGTGCCGCGCTTCGGTCTGCCGAAAGCAGGGACGATCGCAGCGTCCCGAAGATCGAGAAGACGATCGAAAACATCGCGGGAAACAGCAACGCGATCGTGACCGCCAGGAAAAGCGCCGCGACCGAACCGTGAAGAAGCAGCGCGCCGATCAATGGTGTCGAAACGAGCGTAAGCTGGCCTAGGGCAATGGCCGGGCGCGCGGCATTGTGCGAACAGATCCCGATGCCATAGCCGATCGCATTGGAGATTATCAGCACCTGCGCCATTGCCGATATATCGAGCGACACGGCCGCTGCTGCGGTCAGCCCCAGGACGAGGCTGAAACTGAAAGCGCCGAACTTGTATGCATATTCGAGGTGTCGCGGATCGACGTTTTCCGGTCGCCGCGAGAGATGTCGGGCATTGACGATGCGCAGGATTGCGATGCTGCTGAGCAGGAAGGCCAGCGAATAGAGCAGGGCATTACCAGATAGAAAGGCAACCGCCGTGCTCGACAGCGCGATATTCAGAGCGCCCAGGCCCAAGGCGGTCCGCTGATGGTAGAGGGACCGGATAAGCGCGCCACGCGCCTTCTCCGTCAGTGGATCTGCCGCCCCCCGCCATGACAGGAGACGTTTCCATTCATAGAATTTGAGCTGCGTACCCATTGCGGGTGGGCATATTCGGCAAGGGTCGAATTTCGGTTAACAGGCCGAAATCGGCGCGTTTGCGCGTCGTTTCACGGCCAATGGATCAGCCGATGAGGTGCTCGTCGTCGATCAGGCGGCGTTCGAACCTTGTGGCAAGCCGTTTGTCCAAAGTGCGACAGATGCCGAGCCACCAGACGTAAGCTTCCCGGTCACCTGCAAAATGTGCCTCTTCTGCGTTGTGGCGGGCAGTCTCTGCCGCATGCAATCCGTGCTCTGCAAAGTGCCGCAGGGCGGCGCGCATCATCGTGTCGAAGCGCGATGACTGCGCTTCAATCCGCGCACCTTCTCCATTGTCGTTCGCTGCTCGGGCTAGTGCCTTCCGGGCCAGGGCACGGGCAATCGGCGAATGCGCGGCAGAGCGTGCGGCGGCAAAATGGACGGGCATGCCTTCATCCTCGTGAAGCGACTTTTCTGTTCGGCTGGCAATAGGCCCGTTCGCGCTAATCTTCGGTTCCGCGACATGGTTGTGAAGAAGTAAAGGGGGCTATTGCGAATTACCCGTGCAGCTCAGCGCTTGCCGGGTTCGTTTATCCACCTGCCCGAATTGGCATATTCGTCCTTTACGCGGCCCGATTGGGGCAATGGTCCCGGGGTGGCAGGGGCGGCTTGAGACCCCACCGGGACCTGCGCCTGCGCGCCTGCAGCGATTGCATTGTTGGACGGCGGCGGCGGTTGGGAAGCCATTGGTTCATCGGCTTGCGCGCGACGCGCATTGGGCGCCGCCAGAGGTTCACCCCCGGAATACCGGTCGGTAAAGGCACCCGCCTTCCCGGCACCGCCCTTCCAGCGGTAGAACCTGTGCGCGCCGATCGATCCGATGAAGTCGAGGCTGGCAGCCCAATAGGGATTGACGTAATTCGTATGGTAATGGGTAGCCAGCCCGACGGGTTCGTAAACCTCGCCCGCGAGCGATCCCAAGGCAACCGACTGGGCGACAGCCCACCCGCGCCGCGATGGGGTGCGTGTCATCGAACCATCGCAGGTGAAGCTGAACTGGCACCCGGTCTTCCGCTCCGATCCCTGGAAGACAACACCACATATGCTTGCCGGATACGCCGGATGGGCGACCCGATTGAGTACGACCTGCGCAACCGCTTGCTGCCCGGAGTAACTTTCGCTCGCTGCTTCGTAATATACCGCCAGGGAAAGGCACTGCAGGGCCCGCGCCTTGTCGAGCCCGCTGCCTGCCTGACGGAAGGCCTGTGCAGTAGCTCCTGCACCATGACTCTCGGCAAACTCGAGTGTTTCCAGCGTTCCTTCCGTTTCACGCATGACGCTGAGGTCCGGGGCCAGCCTCGGCGTATCTTCAAGATAATAGAAGGCGGACCCCGGAAAGCTTTCGCCAGCTACCTCGAACGGCATCGGAGCAAGAGCGACACGTTCGGTGCCTAGACCGATGGCCTGCCTGATGCTGGACCATTGTCCCTGTACGGCAGCGGTCGGGATGGTCACCGCTGCTGCCAGTATGGCCAGCCGCCCGGCCAGCTGTCGGCGCGATCTGGCACGCTCGCGCTGGCGCCGGATACGAGGCGAGGCGGTGCGGTGCGCGCGAGCGGCCTCCAGCATCCTCGTTTCCGTGTCCGGTTTCACCGATAGTTCCTGCGCATTCTGGTGGAAGTGCCGCCCATAGCAGGAAATGCTTAACACGCAGCATCTTGTGCGATGCGGCGTTGCACAGTATCGGCGAGCCCGCGTCATGGGTTGGCCTGTCACCAGCAGGCCCGAAGAGGGAAGGGGGTTTCAATCCTCCGCTGCCCCCGCAACTGTGACCGGGGAGCGATCTCGCAAAAAGCCACTGGATCATACGATTCGGGAAGGCAGCGGGAAAGCGTCGATCCGGGAGCCAGGAGACCTGCCGATGACCGTCGTTCGGCCGCGGGCGGGGTGTACCGATGGCAAACGTGGATGCGAGCAATTCTGCTCCCTCCCGTCATGGACGGCATTCGTCTATGATAGGAGGTTACGTGTACAAATATCTGTTTTTCCTGACGGCTTCTGCAATTCCTGCAGCGGCGTTGGCGCAAAGCCCGAGTGAGCAGGCGCTGGCAGAAATTATCGAGCAGCAGGATGCCGACACGTCCGACGTGCCGATTTCCGCAAGCGCCGAGGCAGTCCCCGTTGCCACAGCCTCGGTAATCACCGTCACTGCCAACGGGCTGGGCACCGATCTGCGGAATACCGGTCAGTCGGTGACCGTGATCGATCGCGAAGAAATCGAGACGGTGCAGGGCGCTGATCCTGCGCGCGCATTGAACCGCGTTCCCGGCCTTTCGTTGTCGCGCAGCGGCGGTGTCGGCCGCGTTACCAGCGTCAATCTGCGTGGTGCCAGCTCGGACCAGGTGCTGGTGCTGATCGACGGTGTGCGCGTCGCAGACCAGGCAAGCCCAGCGGGCGGTTTCGATTTCGGCAATCTGCTGCTGGGCACCGCGGGCAAGATCGACGTTCTGCGCGGCTCGAACAGTACAATCTGGGGCTCCGAAGCAGTCGGCGGCGTGATCGACGTGTCGACCCGGACCGAACGCGGCATGAGCGGCAGCGTCGAATTCGGCGCGCGCGATACGCTGTTCGCCAGTGCCGCGGCTGGCGCGGGCAATGACACGGTGTTCTTCGGACTTACCGGTTCATGGTACGAGACCGACGGTTTTTCGGCCGCCGCATCAGGCACCGAGGCTGACGGCGCGCAGCAATTCGCCCTCGGCACCACCGCATTCGTCAATCTGACCCCCAGCCTTGAGCTGTTTGCACATGGCAATTTCGCCGAGGGTGAAGTCGAGATCGACGGTTTCCCTGCTCCGGCCTTCCTGCTTGCCGATACCGAGGACACGCAGGAAACTACTCGCTACTGGGGCGACGTTGGCCTGGCCTATTATGGCAATGACCTGACCTTGCGCGCAGCCTACAGCCGTTCGGATACCGAGCGGGTCAATCGCGATGGTGCGGGGAGCGAAACCTTTGCCAGCGATGGCGCGTCGCAGCGGCTTTCCTTGCGCGGTGAATACCGTTTGCTGGGCGGGCTCTCCCTGGCCTTCGGCGGTGACCATGAATGGACCGAGTTCGAAACCAGCTTCGATGCCGCTGCCGAAACCGAGATCAGCGGTGCTTATGCGCAGCTTGGCTGGGTGATGGGCCGACTGGCAGCCCATGCCGGGGCGCGCGTCGATGATCACGAGCAGTTCGGCACCCATGTCAGCTTCGGCGGCGATTTGAGCTATGGCTTCGGCCGCGACTGGCGTGTGCGCGCCAGCGTGGGTGAAGGGTTCAAGGCACCGACGCTCTACCAATTGCTGTCGTTCTACGGGAACACTACGCTCGAGCCCGAGGAAAGCACCAGCTACGATCTCGGGATCGAGAAAGGCCAGCGGGGTGCGGGCATGCATCTCGCGCTCACGGGCTTCCGCCGCGACAGCGATAATCTGATCGGTTTCGGTTTTACCGCCGATCGGCCCTTCGGCATCTACCTCAACACCGCACGCGCGCGGGCACAGGGTATCGAGGCCGAGGCTGGCTTCGATCTCGCGCGCGGTCTGCGGATCGCCGGGATCTATTCGTACGTCGACGCCGAGGATCGCACGAGCGGGCTGGAGCTCGCGCGCCGACCAAACCACTTCGGGACGATCTACGCCGATTGGGCCAGCGACATCGGGTTGGGACTGGGTGCCGACTTGCGCATCGTGGGCCCGAGCTGGGACAATGCGGCGAACACCAATCGCCTCGATGGCTACGAGCTGCTCGACGTGCGCGCGTCCTTCGACATCGGAGACAATCTCGAACTGTTCGGCCGGGTCGAGAACGTCTTCGATACCGATTACCAGACAGTAGCGGGCTACGGCACGGCCGGACGCAGCGTGTTCGGCGGGATCAGGGCGACGATGTGAAAGCGCTGATCGCCGCACCGGTCCTGCTGCTCGCCGCGTGTGCGGGGGGCGGGGCCGGTGCGCCGACTGATACCGAGCGCCCGACCATCGTCAGCCTCAATCCCTGTACCGATGCCATTCTCGCCGAAGTGTCTGCCCCCGGGCAGTTGCTGGCGATCTCGCATTACAGCAAGCAGGAAGGCGCCAGTTCGATGGAACCGGCGACGGCCGCGCGATATGCCGCCACCGGCGGTACGGTAGAAGAAGTGCTGGCGCTCGATCCGGACGTTGTGGTCGCGGGCAGCTTCATCGCGCCCGCGACGCGCGCAGCTTTGGAGGATATGGGCCTCACGGTCGTGACCTTCGGCATAGCCGGCGATGTTGCAGCCAGTTTCACACAGATCCGAAAGCTCGCCGCGCTGGCGGGCGATCCAACAGCGGGCGAAGCGCTGATCGCGCGGATCGATGCGGCTTTGGCGCAAGCGGCGCCCGACGGAGAAGAGCCCATAGAAGCGCTGCTGTGGCAGCCGGGTGGCATCGTCGCGGGGGAACAGGCGCTGGTCAGCGATTTGTTGGCGCGGACGGGCTTTGCCAATGGCGCCAGCGCGCGCGGGCTCTCGCAGGCGGATTACGTCGCGCTCGAAGACGTGGTTGCTGCGCCGCCCGACGTGCTGCTCGTCGCGGGAAGTGCGGCCGGACAAAAACATCCCGTGCTCGATCGCCTGCCCGGCATGCATCGCGCCCGTTTCGACACCAGCCTGCTCTATTGCGGCGGCCCTACCATTATCCGCGCGGCTGACTGGCTGGCCGCCATTCGCGGGGGCGCTTCGTGATCCGCGCCACTGCCATTTTCGGAGGCTTGCTGGCCATCGCGCTTCCGCTGTCGCTGCTGGCCGGACGGGTCTGGCTCGATCCAGCGACCACGCCCAATGCTGCGCTGATCCTTGCCGAGCTTCGCTTGCCGCGTGCACTGCTGGCGATCGTAGTCGGAGCCGGGCTTGGTGCTAGCGGTGCGGCGATGCAGGGCTATCTGCGCAATCCGCTGGCTGATCCCGGACTGTTCGGCATCGCACCGGGCGCGGCGCTGGGCGCGGTCGCCGCGCTGTGGTTCGGCTATGCTGCTGCGCCTTTCTTGCTGCCTACATTCGCATTGCTCGGTGCCGCGGGAGCCATGGCGCTGCTTGCGGCCATTGCCGGGCGGACGGGAGGTATAGCCCTGTTCACGCTCGCGGGATTGATGGTCGCCAGTCTGGCCGGGGCGCTTACCGCGCTGGCGATCAGTATGGCCCCCAACGCCTTCGCGATGAGCGAGATCGTGATGTGGCTCAATGGCGCCCTGACCGACCGGAGCTGGCGCGAGGTGTGGCTCGCCGCCCCGGTGGTCTCGGTGGGCGTGGTGCTGCTGTGGCGCGCCGGACGTGCGCTCGACGCTCTGACACTGGGCGATGCGGTCGCGCGCTCGCTCGGCATAGATACCAGCCGCCTGCTATGGCTGCTGATAATGGGGGTAGGACTGACGGTTGGCGCCAGCGTTGCAGTGGCGGGCATCATCGGCTTCGTCGGGCTGATCGTTCCGCATCTCGTGCGCCCGCTGACGGATCGCAGGCCATCACAGTTGATCGTGCCGAGCGCCCTTGCCGGAGCATTGCTGGTCCTGGTTGCTGACAGCGCCGTCCGTGTGCTGCCCTTGGTAACGGAACTCAGGCTCGGCATTGCCTTGAGCCTTCTCGGCGCACCGTTCTTCCTGTGGCTTCTCGTCCGCATGAGGCGGGGGTTGGCATGATGCTTTCGGCGCGGAATTTGACGATTGGCGACCGTCTTTCGGACATATCGCTCGATCTCGAACCGGGATCGATCACCGTGATTTGCGGGCCGAACGGGGCGGGGAAGTCGACCCTTCTCGAAGCCTTGTCCGGCTTGCTCTTGCCAGATACCGGCACTGTCACGCTGAATAGCGATCTCTTGGCGGATATGGAGGGAAGGACGCGCGCACGACTTCTGGGCTATCTGCCCCAAACGCATGAAATCGCCTGGGACGTCACTGTCCGCAGCATCGTCGAACTCGGTCGCTTGCCATTTGGAGACCGGTCGGCAGCGCCAGTCGATACGGCCCTCGAGGCGCTCGATATAGGCCAACTCGCGGATCGGCGGGCCCAGTCCCTTTCAGGCGGAGAAACCGCGCGGGTTCTGCTGGCCCGGGTCCTTGCCGGGGAGCCTCGATGGATACTCGCCGACGAACCGCTCGCCGCGCTGGATATCGCTCACCAGCTTGCCCTGCTGCGCCACCTTCGTGTTGCTGCGAGTTCGGGTAAGGGCGTGGTTCTCGTATTGCACGATCTGGCGCACGCCATGAACCATGCAGATCGCGTGATCGTGCTGGACGACGGCGCGAAGGCTGCTGACGGCAAACCGCGCGATGCTCTTTCGCCCAAACTGATAGAGCGCGTGTGGGGCGTGCCGTGCCGATGGATCGGAGAGGCAGGGGGACAGGCACTGGTAACGGGCCCGAGCGTTACCCAGTCATGACACGCAAGGAACTTGAGCAGCGCTGGTTCGACCTGACACGGGAGACCATGCCGTTCCTCGCACAGGACCGTGATTGGCCCGTGCGGTTCGACCATTGTTTCCAGCGAATCCTGCTGGACAACGCGAGCGGAGCGAAATGGAGCGAAACCATTCCCGCGCCGGCATACCGGAACGCGCCGACTGCAATCCTCCAGCAGGCAATTTCGCTCGGAGAGGCGGTCGTTGCCGGTGAGCAGGACCTGGTCAGGCTGAACGACCGGTCGCTGAACTGGCGCGGCAAAAGCAAAGGGCCGGGCCTTTAAGAAAGACCCGGCCCCTGCCGTCACCCAAGAAGTCGGTTTATTCGACCGTCGTTTCGGGCAATGCGCCGTCCGACACTTCGCTATCGGCCGCTTCGTCACCGTCGATGAGACCGCGCGCAGCAAGCATCGGGGTCACATCAGGCTGACGGCCTGCGAAGTTTTCGAACATTTCGAAATAATCCATCGTGCCGCCGCGGCTCAGCACGGTGGCGCGATAATGGTCGCCATTCTCGCGCGTGAGGCCACCATTGTCGATGAACCACTTGCGGCTGTCACGGTCCAGCATTTCGGTCCACAGATAGCTGTAATAGCCGGCGCTGTAGCCGCTCGGGCTCGAGAAGATGTGGTTGAAGTAGGTGCTGCGATAGCGCGGCGGGACCAGGTCGATCTCGAGGCCGAGCTCTTCCAGCGACTGGCGTTCGAAGGCGTCGACCTTCTCCGGCGTGTCAATTGCAGCGGCTTCTTCGGGCGAAAGCGCGCTCCACTTCATGTCCAGCAATGCGGCTTCGACGACTTCACCGAAGTCGTATCCCTGGTTGAACTTGGCCGCAGCCTCGATCTTCTCGATCAGTTCGTCGGGGATCGTTTCGCCGGTTTCATAGTGCTTGGCATAGTTCGACAGCACGCTCGGCCAAGTGGCCCACATTTCGTGGACCTGGCTTGGGTACTCGACGAAGTCGCGCGCCGTTGCGGTGCCGGACAGGCTTTCATAACGCTGATCGGCGAAGAAACCGTGCAGGGCGTGACCGAATTCGTGGAACGTCGTGTTTACCCAGTCGAAGCTGACCAGCTGCGTTTCGCCTTCGGGTGCCTTGGGAATGTTGAGCACGTTGTAGATGACCGGCTTCGTACCATAAAGGTCGCTCTGGTCGACGAAATTGCTCATCCACGCGCCGCCACGCTTCGAGGGACGCTGGAACGGGTCGAAATAGAACAGACCCAGTTCGCTGCCATCGCGATCGAACACGGTATAGGTCCACACATCGGGATGATAGACCGGCAGGTCGGTGCGGCGCTCGAAGGTCAGGCCGTATAGCTTTTCGGCCATGTAGAACACGCCGTCTTCCAGCACCTTGTCGAGCTGGAAATACTCCATCACAGCGTCTTCATCGAGATCGTACTGCTCCGCCTTGATCTTGTTGGCGTAGCGGTACCAATCCCAGGGCTTCACGTCGTAATCACCGCCATCGGCTGCGATTGCGGCGTTCAGCATTTCCGCTTCTCGGCGCTGGGTGGCGGCAAGGGCGGGGACCATCTGCTCCATGAAATCGACCCCCGGACCCTTCCCCAAGGCCATACGGTCCTACATGGCATAGGTCGCCCAGTCGGGCTTGCCGAAAAGGGCTGCCTTCTGCGCACGAAGTTCGGCGATTTCGGCGATCAGCATCCGCGTATCGACATCCATCTGGCCATCGGCACGATGGTAGCTGGCCATGAACAGCTTTTCCCGCGCGGCGCGGTTTTCCATGCTGGGAAGCAGGGGCTGCTGGGTGGTGTTCTGCAGTGCGACTGCGAACTTGCCCGGCTGGCCATTTTCCTCGGCCAAGGTGGCGGCCGACTGGATATCACTTTCGGACAGGCCGGCCAGATCTTCGCGGCTGTCAAAATATACCGGATTGTCGTTCATGGCCGAACGCGCGAGCTGGCTGAATTCGGTCGTCAGGGTCGACAGTTCCGAATTGATTTCCTTCACCCGTTCACGCTCTGAATCGGTCAGCAGCGCGCCCGACTGAACCATGCCATCATAGGTGTTTTCGAGCAGCTTGGCGTCTTCCGGCGTCATCGTCATCGAAGCGCGATTGTCGTAAACCGCCTTCACCCGTTCGAACAGCTCGGGATTGAGCGTAATCGAATCCCCGTGCGCGGTGAGCTTGGGGCTGATCATGGTGTTGATTTCGTCGAGACGATCGGTCGAATTGGAACCTGTCAGCGCGAAGAACACGCGAGCGACCCGGCCAAGCATCCGGCCGGACTTTTCGAGCGCAACGATGGTGTTCTCGAATGTGGGCGCTTCGGGATTGTTGATGATCCGGTCGATCTCGCCCTTCTGGATCGCCATGCCGGTTTCGAATGCCGGGACGTATGCATCTTCCGAGATCGCGTCGAAATCGGGCGTGTTGAACGGCAGGGTGCTGTCATTTGCGAAATAGGCGGCGGCCATGGCGGCCTCTTCCGTCTGCGATGTTTGTGCCATGGCAGGGCTTCCGGTTGCAGCGGCAATGGAAAGGGCGGCGATAGCGGTGGTGGCCAAAATGCGGGCCTTCATGGTGTTCCCCTGAATGGTGGCGCACCGCGCAAAACGCGCGGCACGACTATTGCGACTATGAATGTGCGCTTGAACCGCATCGTACCCACGCGCAAGGGCGCGCAAGTCGCCGGTCGGCGCCATTATGACATTGGTAGAACGGCAGGAGGCGGGGAGAGGTTCCGCAGCCTCTGGCTACCCTGCCATCTCATGCGGCACTTTCGAATTCCGCCACGCACGAATTCGCGGGCGTATCCGTCACAACGCTCACCGTTCGTCCAGCGGTATGCGATCGCCTTCCTTGCGCTCTGCCTGATCCCGAGCAGCTTCAAGCGCCTCGTCCAGCGCCTGACGATTAACGGTCATGAGCCTGGGCCGGCCTCCCTGTTCATCGACAACCAGCCAGACCGCACCAAGGTCGAAGAACCCTCCCTGGTCCTTGGTCACTGTCATCTCGCCAAGATCCAGACGCTGAAGAAGATCAAGCATTTCGGTATCGAAGATATCGTCGAAGACGGCTTCCACTTCGTCTCGCTTCTCGATCTCGCGCCGGTTTCCCTGTGCGTCGATATACAGCAACGGAATGCCAACCTCTTCGAGAATGCGCGCCTTGTTGCCGCTTTTTGCCGCTTCGCGCAGGGCCTTGATGGCACTGTCGAACTGACTTGCGCTCGTACCGGTCGCACAGGAAATCGCGCCCCCGTCCGCAAAATCGTGCGCACGATCAAACTCGACCCGGCGTTCCTTCTGGTTCGACCACACCAGCAACAGGCAGTCATCCGGCTCTGCTTCTGCCTGCCGCAGGATCTGGGCGGATTGCTGGGATTGCCCCTCGCTTTCGGGCACGCATGCACATAGCGCCAGACCGAGAGAAGCAAGGGGAAGCGGACGAATTGGGATCATGATGTCGGACCAAGAGCGTAGCGGATAACCGGATCATAGATCGATCCTTCGGGCCGCAGGATACTTTCGTAAAGGATAAAGGAACCGACGCGGAAAGGGCCAAGTGCGAAGCCTGCTGTTCGCGACAAAAACGGCTCTACAGGTCCGGTCGACAGATTGAGTCGGGCGAGGGTGATGTGGGGATGATATTTGCGATGTTCCGGCTCGATACCGGCGGCAATGCAGACGCGTTCTATCCGGCTTTGAAGCGCGAGCAATTCCGCCTTGGGTTCGATGCCAGCCCATAGTGTGTGGACGCGGCCCTTTTTCGCGAATGTCCCGGTGCCTGAAATGCGCAGCTCGAAGCCCGGAAATTTTACCCCATGCAAAAGATCTGCCAGATCGTCGGCGGAGTGCGGATCCATGTTTCCGACGTATCGCAGGGTAAGATGTAATTGGTCGTCATCCTGCCATCGTGCATTGTCGACACCTTCCATGAGGTCGATCAACGCATCGCGTACGACTTCTGGAGGGCGGATACCGATGAACAAACGATGGGGCATTTTGGGCACGGCAGGCTGGAGGTAGTGGCGTAGCTCGGTCGCAAAGCATGCGCTTCGAGCCGATCAATAGCGGGTCGAATGCCTTCCGATCAGGTCGAAACCTGACCGGAGCTTTCCCGTGGATCTTCATATGAGGCATCCATGAAAATCTTCGCGCGTCTCTCGCTGCGATACATGAGCCCCTTGGCAAATTTTCCGCCTGCGGTCGTGTAGTCGAGCTCTGCGGCGATCCTCTCGTAATCCCTTGCTGCAATCGCGGCATTCAGTCGCGGACTTTCGCTTTCGGATGCGTTGCCGAGGCCGACATTATAGACCAGATCGACGAGGGCATCGAATTCGTGCTGGAACAGCGGAAGGTCACCGACGAGTCTCCTGACACCCTGTTCCGCTTCGACAAGATCATCGTCCAGAAAGGCCATGACCTGTTCTTCGGTAATGGTATCTCCCACACGCAAATTGTCGCCGGGTTCGATGAGGTGCCCGACGCCGACGGTCGGGTAACCGGCAACGTCGCGGTATACCGTGTATCGCACACCTTCTTCCTCGATAAGCGCCTGCTTGAACGTGTCACTCGCCTTGAGAAGGGCAGAAGGCATTCGGGCCATCTCGCCCTGCTCCACCACCATTTCAACCGAGCTCGACTGCATGTCGAGTTTGCGAGCTTTGGGAGGTCCGGTGAACGCCGCCAGGCCCATCGCCCCAGCGCCTAGCATCAAAGTCGCGCGCTTGCGCACAGACAGCTTGGGCCTGACATCGAAAGCGGTCGTAGCCGCGCGACGTGCACGGCGCAGCTCACGCCGGTGCTGACGCTCGCGTTCGATCCGTTTCAAACGATCTTGCGCCGTTTCGCCCGACTTGGTGCGCGAAGACGAATGCGCCCAGTCAACATCGTCGAGAGGGCGGTTGAGATCCGCGAGGATTTCTTTCAGTTTTTGGTCTGTTTTCGCGCTTCCCGCAGTATTGTCGTTGGCACTCGTTCGTCGGGGGTTACGTTGCGCGGTGTCCTTTTCCATTGGGAAGGCACCTTTCGTTCAATAATCTTGTCATTCCCGCTTCTCGAAGTGATCCGTGCAACCGTACAACGGTCGCTCGGGCGGGGTTCTTACCTGTTGAACGGCCAAAGGGGCCAATTCGGTCCCCGATTTATCGTTACAGCGACACGGCTGAACGGCGATCGCGCCTTTTCAGGCGGTACGGTGAACGCGGTTGCGACCGGTATTTTTCGCTTCGTAACAGGCCATATCCGCCCGCAGCAGGGCATCATCCAGCCCTTCGCCGAAACGCCAGCTTGCAAGGCCCATAGAGGCCGAAATCCCGATGCCGGGAAAATCGGGGAACTCGGCGCGGATCGCATAAATGCTTTCGCGCAAATGCTCTGCCGCTTCGGCGATGTAGGTATCGTCCAGGCCGTGGACGATGACGAGAAACTCTTCCCCGCCCATGCGAAATGCCAGAGGCTGGCTGTTTCCATCGAGCTCTTCGCACCATTCGCGGATCGTCTTGGCGCTTTCGATCAGGACATGATCGCCAACAGCATGGCCAAACGTGTCGTTGATAGTCTTGAAGCGGTCGAGATCGATGGTCAGCAGATGCCGTGTCGATGCACTGCGGGTTCGGCGCGTTTCCTCGAAAAGCTTGCGCCTGTTAAACAGGCCGGTCAGCGGATCGCGCCAGCTAAGAAATTCCGCATGGGCAAGCGCTTCAGCAAGGTTCTCCGACAATTCGCGGTTCTCGACGAAGACCGCTGCCGAGCTGCGGATATGCTGCCCGGTGTTCGAGCTGTAGATGCGCACTCCGATAACTCCGAGGGTTAGAACGGCCAGGAAACCGCTGTGCACATCGGCCGGGTGAAACAGGATAATGGCACAGCCCGTTGCCCAGAAACTGACAAGCATCGCATCGCGCGACGCGGGAAGGGCGGCCAGCGTCACGGAAACGAGAGTGACCGTGATTATGACGACCACCTGGATCAGGGACACTGCGACGACCGAGGCATCAGGCGGTTGCGGCCACATCATCAGGGCCAAGGTAATGCCGGTCAGGGACATGGCCCCGAACAGTATCCTCTGCGACCACCGGATCGGCCGGCGCATGCGCACTCGCCGCTCCAGGCGAGACGCCGCGTTGCGTGTGAGCAGAAACGATGCGAGCCGAAGCGTCAACAACACGAACATGGGGGCCGGGTTCGGCAGCAATGCGACCCCGATCGCGAGCAAGCTGAGAGAAATGATGCTGGCAGTAAGCGAACGCCGCTCGCGCTCCAGCATCGCGATAACGGCTTCGCGCTCGACTTCGTAGGCTTCGACAGAACCTCGCGCGCCGAGATCGGCCAATCCGTTTAAGTTTTCAGGTTGGTGAAACAACGAGGTGAGGCCTAGCTTCCTTTGAAGTCAATCAGGCCTCCAATAACGGCAAATCATTAACGAAGGCATTGGAGCGTATGCGTTGTTCAACTTACCGATGAGGGAACGCAGCCCCCAGAGGGAACATGAAATGGCTGGCGGGCATCGCCCGCCAGCCTGGTTTCAGCCGAAGCTTACAGGAAGAAGTCAGCTGACACGAGATCGATTTCGCCGTTCAGGCGGATCGCCATGTCGGCAGCTCCATCGCCGTCGCTGTCCATCTGGACGAGAGTGTCGCCGTTTCCGTCGAACTCGTAGCGCAATTCGCCTGCTGTACCGCTGAAGGCGGCATCGCCTACGAATGTGAAGGCATCATCACCGCCACCGGAGATGGCGTCGACTTGCGTAAGCGAGATGATATCGCCATCCGCCTGGCTGAAGTCGGTGATGACATCGGCATTTATTGCGCCCTTCGCGCTATCCAGCAGATCCGTGAAGACAAAGCGGTCGGCATCTGCGCCGCCGGTCATCCAGTCCTGTCCAAGGCCGCCGATCAGAACGTCCTGACCACGCGCCCCGTCGAGGCTGTCACGACCGCGACCGCCATTTAGGTAATCGTCGCCACCACGCCCATCGAGCTCGTTCTCGTTCGTCGAACCGAACATGACGTTGCGCTCTTCATTGCCCGTGACGGTGCCCGATCCGGTCAGTACGCGAACGGTCTCTACTCCATCGGAAACGGTCCAGTCGGTGCCGTAAATGCGCACCTCGTCGCTACCTTCTCCGGGGTTTTCAATGACGACGTCGTTCACCGCTTCGACGAAGTAGATATCGTCACCGGCACCGCCCAGCATGACATCGTCGCCATAGTCTCCGCGCAACACATCGTTGCCGTCGCCGCCTTCCAGCCTGTCATTACCGAACTGGCCACGCATGAAGTCCGCACCGCCACCGCCGAGGATGGTATCATCGCCTCGCCGACCGTCGAGGAAGTCGTCTCCGCCACGGCCCGCCAGCACGTTATCCCTGTTATCCCCGATAAGCGTATCGGCGAACGCGGAGCCGCTCAGGTTTTCGATGGATGACAGGGTGTCGCTGCCTGCACCGACCGTATCCTGGCTCTGACCCTGTTTCACCAGGCTGACCGATACGCCGGCAGTTGCGGAAAGATAGCTGGCGGTATCAGAACCGGCACCGCCGTCGAAGCGGTCGTTCCCCGCACCGGCATCGATGGTATCGTCTCCGGCGTTGGTCTGGATCACATCGTCGGCGTCACCTGTGGTGATCGAAATATCCGCATCGTAATCGGTAACGCTGCCGCCATCAGTAAAATCGGCAAATACACGGCCACCATAGCCTGTGGTTTCGACAGAGACGGGACCGCCGCTGCCACCCGACGTGATAAAGGGCGCCGAGAACGCAAGGGTCTCTATCGAATTCAGGCTGACAGTCTCGCCGCTGCTCGCGGCAACAGTTCCGGTGGTGCCGCTACCCGCGAACGAAACGTCCAGCGGGTTCGACAGGTCGAGCCTCAGCACAGCAGCGTCATTACCGCCACCGCCGTTGGCCGTCCCCTGCGTATTCGTGCCCGAGCCGATACGGTACATGAAGATGTCGTCGCTGGATCCACCGGTGAAGACGTCCGTGCCCCCGCCGCTGATAAGCTGTACACCTTCCGAACCGCTGAAAGCACTGGCATCGACTGTGTCGTCGTTCGTATCGACGATCATTCCGCCAACGTTAGCGCCGAAGCGCATCACGACACCTTCGATCCCGAGCATGGTGGTCTGAACGTCATCGAAAAGCGCCAGGCCGCCGTCATCGGTGCGAACCGACGTATTGGTAATCGTCACATCACGGGCGATACCCGGGTCGTCATGCCGGTCACTGGAAAAATCGAACATCAATATATCGGTGCCGGTTCCACCATTGATCGTGTCGATACCATCGGAGCCGATGATGAAATCGTCACCGCCGAGTGTCGCGATCACGTCCGCTCCGGTGGAGCCCGCAGTTACATCGTTCCCTGTAGTACCTGTAGCAATTCCCGGAAGACCTAGACCAAGGTCGATAGAAATAAGGCCGACTGTCAGGTCGACATCGATGATACCGAGGTCGGCATCGAGATCCAATATTGTCATTCGTCTCTCCTTTAGTAAGGCCAGACTCCCTATTTTCTGCAACCCCTTCGATTGGCCTTTTGCGAATCTGCGCCAATTCGAAAAATTTAGCGCTGTTTAGAGTTCTCACGAGGAGTTATAATTATTCGCTGAAGGCTATGGTAAAACTTTGGATAATCAAACCAAAAACAAGAGTAATAAGGAATAATACGTATGTATATCAGGGTTCTCGTTGGTAAATTCCGGTAATGTATAAAATCGAAATTCATAAATCGTACGAGCTTCTTTTGCATCGCAGCAATAAATCGGTTGTGGATAAGCGTTTTTGCGTTGCACAAGTCCACAATCCAGTTGATCGTAAAGGAGAAACTAAGACTGAGTCGATTTTTATTGCGCTGCATCGAAGGCTTGATCGCTCTTTGATGTGAGCGTTGCCAAAGCCTCGGTAGGTAAGGCGCCAACCTGCTGACCGGGGTGAATGCGGATTAAGGATATTGCGGGCGGCAACGGCCTTTCCAAGACGCCGGGTGCGCGCTCAAACGGCTATATCGGGCTGTAATGGACAGCTTTTGAGCGCCATTGGCCCTGTTTCAGGCTTAAGGGTAAAGCAGCGGGTAGGCCTTCAAATCGCGAGAATGGCTTCGTTGCCCGGGGCTTACCACATTCAACGTTGGAGCGAATTATACGAAGATAAATCGCTTGCGAAGCTTTATGAGGCGCGCGGGCAGGCAAATCTCAAGCACCTATCCTTCGCGATGCTGGGCCTGTCCAAATGGCGGAATCGGATCGTAACAGTATGAACAGGGCGCCGCGGCAGCGACGCCCTGCCAGGCAGTGCCTTAAAGATAGAAATCGCCGTGCGATGGCATAATCGGTTCCATCGCCGGACTTGCCGATGCACCCAGGATGTCATTTGCGGACAGATTGATATTACCGTTGAGACGGATCGTCATATCGGACGAGCCGTCGCCATCAGTATCAGCCATCAGAAGGGTGTCGCCACCGCTGAATTCGTACCGCAACTGACCGGCAGTGCCACTGAAGGCCGCGCTGCCGATGAAAGCGAAACTGTTGTTTGCCCCGCCGTCGATCGCATCGATCTGCGCCAGGGAGATCTGGTCGCCATCGGCCTTGCTGAAGTCGGTAATGATATCAGAGAAGCTGTCGTTGGCGCTGCTCTCCAGCAGTTCCTTGAACACGAAACGATCGGCATCCGCGCCGCCCGTCATCGTATCCTGGCCGCGGCCTCCGATCAGGATATCGTCGCCGGAACCACCGCCCAGCGTGTCAGCCTGCCGTCCGCCGTCGAGATAGTCGTCACCTCCGCGCCCGACCAGGACATTGCTGTTGGTCGAACCGAACATGGAGTTGGCCTCGTTGTTGCCGGTGACGACACCGGTGCCGGTCAGTACGCGAACTGTCTCGATACCGCTCGAAACGGTCCAGTCGGTTCCGTACAGACGTACTTCGTCATCACCTTCGCCCGGGTTTTCAATCACCACGTCGCTCGAAACTTCGACGAAGTAGATGTCATCGCCAGCGCCGCCCAGCATGACATCGTCGCCGAAGTCACCGCGCAGGACATCGTTGCCATCGCCGCCTTCGAGCCGGTCGTTGCCAAACTGGCCGCGCATGAAGTCATCGTCGCCGCCGCCCAGGATCAGGTCGTCGCCCGAACGTCCATCAAGGAAATCCTCCCCGCCGCGCCCGACAAGTACGTTGGAAACGCCATTTCCGATCAGGCTGTCGTCGAAGGATGAACCGTTGAGGTTTTCGATCCGGCGCAGCGTATCGAAACCCGCACCGAGTGTGTCCTGCGCGCTACCAAGCTGGGTCAGCGAAACGGCAACGGCCGAGGCAGCATCACCGTAATCCGATGTGTCGATGCCGTTCCCGCCGTCAATGACATCGTTCCCGGCTCCACCGATAATCGTATCGTCTCCGTCGTTCGTAACGATCACATTGTTGCCAGAGGTGCCGGTAATTGTGTCCGCCCCCACACCGGTAATCACATTCTCGAAATTTACGAACTGTTCAGGGGCGTAATTGGTAACGCCAGTAGCGAGGTCTATGACGTAATTACCATCCCAGGTAGTGGTATCCAGAGTATCCGTACCATTACCCCCGTCGAGCACTTCGTATACGCCGAGGCCGGCATAGATCAAATCGTCTCCATTGCCGCCGTAATACTCACCAGCGCCGCTCGAATGAATTTCATCACCGCCTTTGCCGCCATAAACCAGATTGGTGCCGCCGGACCCCGTGTAGATAGTATCGTTACCGGCTCTGCCATAAACGGTGTTGTCATCATCATCGCCATAGATGATGGAATCAGTCACATATCCGGTAATGACTTCGGTATCGACGAAGTTCGTCCGGCCCTGGTCGTAGTCCGACGCTTCGATCAAGCCGGTGCGCGGATCGTAGATCGAGGCGTAAACCTCACCGTCATCCTGATTGATCCAGGTTACGAGCAGCCGACCGTCCGATGTAACACTGATGTCGGGTTCGGTCGGGGCGGTGTCCCCAATGACGAAGCTTGATCCGAGCTGCGTTCCGGTGCTCGTGAAGCGGGCCCCTTCGAGAGTGCCATCGGTATCGTTATCCCAGATGATCACGAAACCACCGTCGGGGAGGGCCACGATCGTCTGTTCATTGTTGAAATCGTTGTTGCTCTCGGGGAACAGATTCCCGGTTACTGCGCCGCCGGTGCTGCTGTAGATACGGTAAGCGATGCTTGTTTCACCACCGCTTTCTTCTTCCCAGGAAACCACGAAGCCACCGTTGGCCAGAGCGGCAACATGGGGATTGAAAGCAGGTCCATTATCTATGTTGATAGCCGCGCCACGTACACCTGCGGGTGTCGTGATGGAGAATTCGATCGAGGTTGTTCCGGCGTCGTCCTCCTCGTAAACCGTTACGAGATTACCGTTCGACAAAACCGCAACACGAGCGTCAACGTCGAAATCCGAACTGTTCTGGGCTGCGTCGAATTCGGTGCCGACTGTGCCGCCGATTGTGACGGTAACCCCTCGAACGTCTGTATTTGTGCCGACATCGTCGGTGAATGTGACGAACGATGTATTGGTTGTCAGATCTACCGCGACTTGCGGGTTGGCAAGAAAATCAGCGGCTACATTCTCATTAGCAATTATCGCACTGGTGACTAGATCACCGTTCGCATCATGATGTTCCCAGCGAATGCCGGTTTCATTTGTATTTGAGATACTATCATCCACGAAGACGAGGATAAATCCACCATCACTAGTCGCCGCAATGTCGAAATCGCGCTCGTCATCGAAAAACCAGTCGGTATTAACCTGGAACGGGGCCCGGACTACGTTTCCCTGAGCATCGAAGATTGCCCCCACAATATCCTGGCCGGAAGAAGTGCCGATCGCGCCGTCCGAAGATTCGGTCCAGGCGACAAAGAAGTTGCCATTCGACAATCCGATTATCTGTGGGTCGCTCTGAGTGCCGGTTTCGGCAGTGCCGGTGTTAACCTGGAACTGGTCGAGCCATACTGATGGAGTAACGGGCATACATGGTCCTCACTGGAACCGTGTCGTTGCGACACGGGGGTTGATCCATGACCCGTCGTACCCTTCTCGGAGGACTTGCAGCTTTGCGTGACTCCGACATGCTTTTAAGTCAAACCGGTTAAGGTTTACATTAGGTGAACCGTTCAGAAAGTCGGATGAGTGGCTGGGCTGAAATTCTACGGCCGAACTCGAACATTTGCAGAACATCGCGTTGCTTGCTAAGCCATTTGAACCCAATTTTCCTGCCGCTCTGGACTCAGTGGCGGCGACCACCCACTTGGACTTCCATGGCACTTACAAAGATTTCCGTCCGCGGCGCGCGAGAGCACAATCTCAAGGGCGTCGACATCGACCTGCCGCGCGACAGCCTGATCGTGATTACCGGCCTATCGGGCTCGGGCAAGTCCAGCCTGGCGTTCGACACCATCTATGCAGAAGGGCAGCGGCGCTACGTCGAAAGCCTGTCGGCCTATGCGCGCCAGTTCCTCGAAATGATGCAGAAGCCCGATGTCGAGCATATCGACGGGCTTTCTCCCGCGATCTCGATCGAGCAGAAGACCACCAGCCGCAACCCGCGCTCCACTGTCGCGACGGTGACCGAGATCTACGACTACATGCGCCTGCTGTGGGCGAGGGTAGGGGTGCCCTATTCGCCTGCCACCGGCCTGCCGATCGAGGCGCAGACGGTATCGAACATGGTCGACCGCGTGATGGCTCTGGCCGAAGGCACGCGGCTCTACCTGCTCGCGCCGGTGGTGCGCGGGCGCAAGGGCGAATACCGCAAGGAACTGGCCGAATGGCAGAAGGCGGGCTTCACCCGCGTGCGGATCGACGGCGAGATGTACGGGATCGAGGAAGCGCCCGCGCTCGACAAGAAGTTCAAGCACGACATCGAAGTGGTCGTTGATCGCCTTGCCGTGAAAGAAGGGATCGAAACGCGCCTCGCCGACAGTTTCGAACAGGCGCTCAAGCTTGCCGATGGCCTCGCCTATGTCGATCTTGCCGATGGCGTGGTGCCGGGGCGCGAGGATGAAGGCGAAGCGGGCGGGGCGATGAAGGGGGCAGGTCTGCCTGCCAACCGCATCGTCTTTTCCGAACGCTTCTCCTGCCCGGTTTCCGGGTTCACCATCGAGGAGGTCGAACCGCGCCTGTTCTCGTTCAACGCGCCGCAGGGGGCCTGTCCGACCTGCGACGGGATCGGCGAAAAGCAGTTGTTCGACCCGCAACTGGTCGTGCCCAACGAAGCGCTCAGCCTCAAGAAGGGCGCGGTCGTGCCCTGGGCCAAGAGCAATCCGCCGTCGCCCTATTACATGCAGGTGCTGGCCAGCCTCGCGAAGGAATTCGAATTCGATCTCACCACCCCGTGGGAGGAGTTCGACAAGGAAATCCGCGACATCATCCTTTACGGTACCAAGGGCAGGGCCATCCCGCTCACCTTCAAGGACGGGCGCAAAAGCTACACGGTCAAGAAGCCCTTCGAAGGCGTGATCGGCAATCTCAACCGCCGCATGCTGCAGACCGAAAGCGCCTGGATGCGCGAGGAGCTGGCCAAGTTCCAGACCGCGCAGCCGTGCGAAACCTGCGGCGGCAAGCGCCTCAACGAAAAGGCGCTGGCGGTGAAGGTCCCGGGCCCCGACGGCCCGACCGATATCGCCACCCCCACCAAGATGAGCGTGGCCGATGCCAAGGGCTGGTTCCTCGCGCTGCCCGACCAGCTTTCCGAAACGCAGGCGCAGATCGCGCATGCCATCCTCAAGGAAATCAACGAGCGGCTGGGCTTCCTCGACAATGTCGGGCTCGACTATCTCAACCTCGACCGGACCAGCGGCACGCTGTCGGGCGGGGAAAGCCAGCGCATCCGCCTCGCCAGCCAGATCGGCTC
>CATMNW010000008.1 GCA_950071875.1 uncultured Erythrobacteraceae bacterium
GTCGAACGCGCCATGGCCGGTTGCGAAGGCCTTGTCTGGGAGGATGTCTTGGCAGGAAAGCAGGTGGCCGACCCGCGCGAGGCAGGCGATGTGGTGATCATGCGCAAGGACGCGCCGGCCAGCTATCACCTTGCTGCGACCCTCGACGATGCGGCCGATGGTGTGACGCTGGTCACGCGGGGGCAGGACCTGTTTCCCGCAACGCATATCCACCGCCTGCTCCAGGCGTTGCTCGGCTTGCCGGTCCCGCGCTGGCACCACCATGCGCTCCTGATGGACGAAACCGGCCAGAAGCTCGCCAAGCGGCGCGGCTCTCCCTCGCTGGCGGACCGGCGGGAGAGTGGGGAGGACGGGATGTTGCTTGCAGAGCAACTTCGCTTGCACCGTTTTCCGGCTGGTATTTCGCTGGCAAGCACCTAAGTCCGTGGGGCTATGACAACATTCCTTACCATCCTCCTCGTCATCATGATGGTCCTCGTGGTGGCTTCGCTCATTCGCGGCATCGTGGCTTTCCTGAAAAGCACCAAGATCGATCTCGAAAGCGGCGAACAGGTCGATGCGACCGAGATGCAGCTGGCCCAGAACAAGGCGATGTTCGCCCGTATCAAGTACCAGGCGCTGGCCATCGTCGTCGTGGCCGTAATGCTCGCCATAGCGAACTAGGACGTTGGTAAAGCTCAACAAGATCTACACCCGCACGGGTGACGACGGGACTACCGGCCTCGTCGACGGATCGCGCCTGCCCAAGCATGATGCACGCATGGAAGCGATCGGCGCGGTCGACGAAGCGAATTCCGCACTGGGCCTTGCTGCCGTTACCCTGGCGGATGGCGAATTTGCCGAACCGCTTTATCGCATCCAGAACGACCTGTTCGATCTCGGCGCGGATCTCGCCACGCCGGCTGGCGAAGGTGACGACTTCGCTCCTTCCGAAATGGTCCTGCGGATCGTCGCATCGCAGGTCGAATGGCTGGAAACGGCGATCGATGCGGCCAATGGCCGGCTCGAACCGCTGACCAGTTTCGTGCTTCCCGGCGGTACCGAAGACGCGGCGCGTCTGCATATTGCCCGCGCATCGGTGCGCTGTGCAGAGCGGGCGATGACCGCCATGGCCGCGTCCGTCTCGACCAATCCTCAAGCGCTGGCTTATGTGAACCGCTTGTCGGACTATCTCTTCGTTCTTGCCCGGGTGGCCAATGACGACGGGCGGGCCGACATAAAGTGGATACCGGGCGCCAACCGTTAATGCCGCGCTAGCCAGCGCACCCCACCTTCGCTAGACCGCGCGCTTTGCTGCATGTGCGAAGGGAATTTTCGATGAACACGACGGTCGCCATTATCGGTGCAGGCCAGATGGGCTCCGGCATCGCGCAGACCGTGGCCGCCCACGGCATGGATGTATTGCTGGCCGACGTCAGCCTGGACGTCGCCGAAAAAGCCGTTGCGGGGATCGACAAGGGCCTCGGCAAGCTGGTCGGCAAGGGCAAGATCGAGATCGCGGATGCCGAAGCAACGCTGTCGCGCATCACGCCGATCGGCGACTATGCCCCGATGAAGGATGCCAGCCTCATCATCGAAGCGGCGACCGAAAAGGAAGAGATCAAGCAGGCGATCTTCGAAAAGGCGGGCGAGATGCTTGCCGCAGACGCGATCATGGCATCGAACACCAGTTCGATCCCGATCACGCGGATGGCGAATTACTCGCCCGATCCGGCGCGGTTCATCGGCCTGCATTTCTTCAATCCGGTACCGGTGATGAAGCTGATCGAGGTCATCCCCGGCCTCGCCACCGCGCAGGAAACCACGGACCGCACGACGGCTTTCGCGGAAAGCCTGGGCAAGGAAGTGGTGCTGAGCCAGGACGAACCCGGTTTCGTAGTCAACCGCATCCTTCTGCCGATGATCAACGAGGCCGTCTTCGTCCTCGGTTCGTCGACCGCCGGGATCGAGGATATCGACAAGGGATGCCGTCTCGGCCTCAACCATCCGATGGGTCCGCTGCAGCTGGCGGATTTCGTTGGGCTCGACACCTGCCTCGACATCATCATGGTGCTCTACAAGACGACCCGCGACGCCAAGTATCGCCCCGCGCCGCTGCTGGTGAAATATGTCGAGGCCGGCTGGCTGGGCCGCAAGACCGGCAGGGGGTTCTACGATTATTCGGGCGAGATGCCGGTACCGACGAGGTAATGGCGTTTATTCGCGGCTGACTGCGTCAACCGATGACACGGCAAGGTCGGGGCCGAAGTGCCGACCGCGCGCAACAAGTTTGGAACCCACCGCCCTTGCGCCCCGTTTCTCTCGCAAAGGAGATTTTGCAAATGAGCGATACCAAACCCGAAAGCCAGGAAATGCGCCAATCCGGCCTTGCGCCGGAAACCCATAACGACGAGCAGGACGATCATCGCAACCAGGCGCAGGAAGTTTCCGAACAGGCGCAGGAAACGACGCGCGAAACCGGCTCGCCCACCGAAAGCATCAAGGGCGACAATTCGTCGGGGCTCATGGGCGATTCGACCCAGGATACCATCGACCACATGCGCGACATGGAAAGTTCGGGGCGGATCGACATGGACGCTTACAAGGGCGAGCCGAACCATGACGACAATGTCGATAAATACGGCAAGGACGCAAAGCCCGATGGCTTGCGCGGTGACGGCACCTAAGCGCTGGTCGTCAGAACCCACAGGCCTATGCTGAGCACAACCGACCCGGTTGCAACGGCATAGGCCATCACCTTGAAGTTCGGGGTGGGAATGGCCTCGAACTCGTGCGTGTTGAGCCGCTCGAGGGTCTTGCATGCGCGGCGTTCTGCAGTGATGGCCAGCCAGCCTCCGCCGAGGATGAAGACGGTCGCAATCAGTTTGGGCAGCCATACCGGATCCCATTCTCCGAACAGTGCCCGGAAGCCCAAGCCTATCCCGATCGCGGCAAAGGCGGTGCGCATCCAACCGGCAAAGGTCCGCTCCATCGCCATGATGTTGCGATCCTCTGCAAGATCGGTGCGGAATTCGGCCCATTGGGTCGATTCGTCACGGTCGTCCGTCGGGTCCTGCTGTGCCATTACGGTTGAACGGACGCTTCATCGCAGCGGTTCCGAAATTAACCGACAGGTTCTTCGATACCGATCGGACGGGCATCGTTGACAAGATGGCTGTTGTCGATGGGCGCAGGCACGAAGGGTTCGGGTTCTACCGCGCCGGTGTCGCTATCGGCCTCGGCGTACCATTCCGATAGGCCGGGATCCGAAGGCGCTGGTACCGGAGCAGGCGGCCGCATCGGTGCAGAACCGGGCGGTGGCAGATCGACCGGCTGGTAATTCGAAGGCACAGGTCCACCGCTGCCTTCTGCAAGGTTGGCGATGACCCCGGGATCATCCTCGCGACCGACGAGCGCCATTACCAGCACCAGGAATATCCCGATGAAAAGGAGCTTCTTGCCCTGCTTGGCGAACGGACCATCATTCATGACCCGAGAATTTACCCGGGTTGAGTTAATCCTTGGTATCCGCAGCCTGCACCTTAAGGCGGTACAGGACGTCCAGTGCCTCGCGCGGCGAAAGCGCGTCGACATCGAGGTTCTCCAGCGCATCGCGCAGTTCGTCGGTCTGCTCTTCGGCCGCATTCGCGCTGGCAGCGAACAAGGGTAGGTCACCCAGGCCTGCCGCGAGACCGCCGGTGGCGTCGCGACCTTTCTCCAGCTTGTCGAGCACTGCCTTCGCGCGTCGGATCACAGGCGCCGGAACGCCGGCAAGCTTCGCGACCGAGAGGCCATAGCTGCGATCGGCGGCGCCCTTGGCGAGTTCGTGGAGGAGGACCAGATCGCCTTTCCATTCCCGCGCGCGCACATGATGCAGGCTGAGGGAATCGCAGGTGTCGGCTAGACGGGAAAGCTCATGATAGTGTGTGGCGAAGAGGCAGCGGCACTTGAGTTGTTCGTGGACCGCTTCGACCACCGCCCAGGCAAGAGCCATGCCGTCGTAAGTGGAGGTGCCGCGCCCGACCTCGTCGAGAATGACGAAGCTGCGTTGTGTTGCTTGCGAAAGAATAGCCGCGGTCTCGACCATCTCGACCATGAAAGTCGATCGGCCACGTGCAAGATTGTCCGAAGCGCCGACGCGGCTGAACAAGCGGTCGGCCAACCCGATGCGGGCCGCAGTAGCCGGTACGAAACTTCCCGCCTGCGCCAATAGCATGATCAGCGCGTTCTGGCGCAGGAAGGTGGATTTGCCGCCCATGTTCGGGCCGCCGATCAGCCACAACCGGTCGTTTGTGCCGAGGCTGCAATCGTTTGCCACAAACCGGTCACCGGTTCTGGCCAGCGCTTGTTCGACCACGGGATGGCGGCCGCCGGTTACTTCGAGACACGGCTCGTCCAGAACTTCCGGGCGCGCCCAGTCCCCTTCCACCGCGCGTTCGGCGAGCGCAGCGGATACATCGATCCGGGCGAGCGCCGCTGCAGTCGCGGCGATGGCTTCACGCGCGGCAACCACTTCGCCGACCAGCTTTTCGAAATGGGCTTCCTCGGTTGCCAGCGCATGTCCGCCAGCCTCTGCGATGCGGGTGGCTTCCTCATGCAGTCCGACAGAATTGAAACGCACCGCGCCCGCCATGGTCTGGCGATGGGTGAAGCCGCTGTCCTGCGCCATCAGCTTGTCACCGTGTTTGGCAGGCACTTCGATGAAATAGCCGAGCACCTTGTTGTGCTTGATTTTCAGCGAAGCGGTATCGGTTTCCTCGCGGTATTTCGCCTCGAGCGCGGCGATGGCCTTGCGGGCATTACCCGATGCTTCGCGCAGACTGTCGAGCGAGTGGTCGTAGCCGGCGGCGATGAAGCCGCCCTGTCCGCGCTCGGTCGGCGGTGAGGGGACGAGCGCACGGGTCAGGTGATCGACAATGGCGCCGTGGCCAGTGAGGGAACCGCACATCCGGGCAAGAAGAGCGGGCAAGTCTGCACTGGCCAGCAGCATCTCGCGCACGCGGCGGGCTTCGGAAAGGCCATCGCGTATCTGGCCGAGATCGCGCGGGCTGCCGCGCCCGGCGACGAGACGGCCCAGTGCGCGGCCGATATCCGGCGCCTGCCGCAAGATGCCGCGCAAGTCGGCGCGCAGCAGCGGATCGGCATTGAAATGCTGGACGCTTCCCAACCGCTCTTCGATCGCGCCGAGGTCGGCGAGGGGGGCGGAGAGGTCTTCGGCCAGCTGCCGTGCGCCTGCTCCGGTCGAACAGCGGTCTATGCAGGCAATGAGGCTCCCGGCGCGCCCGCCAGCCTGCGCCTCGAGGATCTCGAGGCTGGCGCGTGTCGCTGCATCCATGGCGAGATGCGCGCCGGTGCCCCGCGCAACTGGGGGCAGGAGGAATGGCAGGGTGCCGCGCCCTACATGATCGAGATAGGCGATGAGACCGGAAGCAGCGGCGAGCATGGGGCGTGTGAAGTTGCCGAGCCCGTCCAGCGTCGCGATCCCGTGGATCTCTTTCAGCCGCTTTTCGCCATCCTCGCTGCGAAAATCGGCGCGCGGTCGTGCGATGAATTCCTCAGGGGCAGCGTCCCAATCGTCGGGCGTGACCACTTCGCTCGCACCCAGTCGCGCAAGCGCAGCGTCCAGGGCCTCGGCAGTGCATTCCTCGAGTTCCATCCGGCCGGTTGAAATATCGCAGATGGCAAGTCCGACGCCGTCGCGGACCGGGGCAATCGCAACTAGCAGGTTCGCCCGGCGCGGCTCGAGCAACGCTTCCTCGGTCAGCGTTCCAGCCGTGACGAAGCGCACGATGTCGCGTGCGACCAGCGCCTTGGATGATGGCGTGCCTTCGCGCTTTGCGCGCGCCTTGGCCTCGTCGGGCGTCTCTGTCTGCTCGGCAATGGCAACGCGGCAGCCACCCTTGATCAGCCGCGCCAGATAGGATTCCGCCGAATGCACGGGCACGCCGCACATGGGCACGGGCTCCCCGTCATGTTCGCCGCGCGTGGTAAGGGCGATATCCAGGACCTGGCTGGCGACCCGGGCATCGTCGAAGAACAGTTCGAAGAAGTCGCCCATGCGGTAGAACAGCAGCGCATCGCCTGCCTCGCGCTTCAGCGCCAGATATTGCTGCATCATCGGGGTAGGCTTGCCGGACATGCATCCGGCCTAGCGATGGTGAGAGCGATTCGGGAGTGCGCCTTGAAGCCTTTCCCCTATGACTTCGCGCAGCAAGCCGTTAGGGGCAGGGCAACTCTGCAACGAGGCATCCATGGCTGACGAAGAAACCAACGCATTCAAGACGCGCGAGGCGCTGTTTTATCACGAGACGATCCGTCCCGGTAAGATCGAAATCATCGCGTCCAAGCCGATGGCGACCCAGCGCGATCTCAGCCTCGCCTACTCGCCCGGCGTTGCCGCTCCGGTCGAGGCAATTGCAGCCGATCCTTCTACTGCGGCCCGATACACCGCGCGCAGCAACCTCGTTGCGGTCATCTCGAACGGTACCGCCATCCTTGGCCTCGGCAATCTCGGAGCGCTCGCATCGAAGCCGGTAATGGAAGGCAAGGCAGTGCTGTTCAAGCGCTTCGCCGACGTGGATTCCATCGATATCGAACTCAATACCGAAGACCCGGACAAGTTCATCGAGGCGGTCGCGCTGATGGAGCCGAGCTTCGGCGGCATCAATCTGGAAGACATCGCCGCGCCCGAATGCTTCATCATCGAGCAGGCCCTGCGCGAGCGCATGAACATACCGGTGATGCATGACGACCAGCACGGCACGGCTATCATTTCCGCTGCCGGACTCATCAACGCCTGCCACCTTACCGGCCGCGATCTGAAGGACGTGAAGATGGTGGTCAACGGTGCGGGTGCTTCCGCACTGGCCTGCACCGCCCTGATCAAGGCGATCGGCGTCCCGCACGACAATGTCATCGTCTGCGATCGCTCGGGGCCCATCACACCGGGGCGCGACAATGTCGACCAGTGGAAGAGCGCGCATGCGGTGGAAACCGAGGCGCGCAGCCTGGAAGAAGCGCTGGAAGGCGCGGACGTCTTCCTCGGCCTGTCGGCAGCGGGCGCGCTCAAACCGGAATGGGTCGCCAAGATGGCCGACCGGCCGATCATCTTTGCAATGGCCAATCCGGTGCCCGAAATCATGCCCGAAGATGCCAAGGCCGTTCGCCCCGACGCCATCATTGCCACCGGGCGGTCGGACTATCCGAACCAGGTCAACAATGTACTCGGCTTCCCGTTCATTTTCCGCGGCGCGCTTGATGTGCAGGCGACCGCGATCAACGAGGAAATGAAGGTCGCTGCGGCGCAGGCCATTGCCGAGCTCGCCCGCGAGCGGGTTCCGGAAGAAGTGGCCGCTGCCTACGGCGTCACCCACCAGTTCGGCGAGGAATACATCATTCCCGCACCCTTCGACCCCCGCCTGATGGAAGTCGTCTCCAGCGCGGTCGCCAAGGCGGCGATGGATAGCGGGGTCGCTCAGGCGCCGATCGAGGATTTCGAGGAATACCGCCACCAGCTGAAGGCTCGGCTCAACCCGACCACCGGCGCGCTCACCAATATCTACGAGCAGGCCAAGGCCAATCCCAAGCGCATGGTCTTTGCCGAAGCCGAAGAGAATGTCGCCCTGCGCGCCGCGATCCAGTACCGCGAATTCGGCTATGGCGAACCGATCCTGGTCGGCCGCACCGAGAAGGTGCGCGAAAAGCTGGTCGAACTGGCGGTGGAGGATCCCGACGACTGGATCATCGAGAATTCGAACGTGTCGGACAAGGTGCCAGGCATGGTCGATTATCTCTACAAGCGCCTGCAGCGCCGCGGTTACACCGAGCGCGATGTCGCTCGTATGGTCAACCAGGAACGTAACGTCTTCGCCGCGCTGCTAGTCGCACTTGACCATGGCGATGCCATGATTTCCGGGCTGACGCGTACGTTCTCCCAAACCGCGCGGGAAGTGGGCCGGGTGCTTGATCCCAAGCCCGGCGCGGTGCCTTTCGGCATTCATATGATGATCGGCAAGAATTCTACGGTATTCCTTGCCGATACCACGATCAACGAACGGCCTTCATCGGAAGAGCTCGCCCATATCGCCAAGGAAACCGCGGCAGTTGCCCGCCGCATGGGGCACGAACCGCGGGTCGCATTCCTGAGCTATTCGACCTTCGGCAACCCTTCCGGCCAGTGGCTCGACAATATTCGCGATGCTGTCGCGATCCTCGATGCCGAAGAACCGGGCTTTGAATACGAAGGCGAAATGGCCCCCGATTCGGCGCTGAATCCAACCGTGATGAAGCTTTACCCCCTCAGCCGCCTGTCGGGTCCGGCAAACGTCCTGATCATGCCCGGGCTGCAATCGGCAAACCTGTCGGCCAAGCTGCTGCGCGAACTTGCCGGCGAAACCATGGTCGGGCCGATGATGATCGGCATGGAAAAGCCGGTTCAGATCGCGCCCATGACGGCGATTGCGCCCGATATTCTGACACTGGCCGTGCTCGCGAGCGCAGGTGTGGTGGGCTAGCGCTCAGAAGGGCAGGTCATCGCCCTTGTAATCGGCATAGCGAAAACCCTTGCCGCTGGCGCTTTCGAGCACATCCGCCAGGCCCGTGGCGCTTTCTTCGACGCCGAGCGGAGCCTGCGGACCACCCATGTCGGTCTGGACCCACCCGGGATGCAGCGCGAGCGTTGCGATACCGCGCGGGCCCGCGTCCTGTTCGGCGACGCCCTTGGCCAGCATGTTGAGGGCGGCCTTGCTGCTGCGGTACAGTTCGTAACCGCCAGAACTGTCGGCGATCGAGCCCATCAGCGAAGTCATGAAGCCAAGTGTCCCGCCGTCCCTGATCGCAGGGAGCAGCGTCTTGGCGGCGCGAACCGGCCCGAAGGCATTGGTCATCATCACATGGGCGACTTCGTCAGGGGTAGCCTGCTCGCTCGACTGGTGCTTTGCGCCGCTGATCCCGGCGTTGATGAAAAGAACATCGAGCTGTCCATTGCCGAACCCAAGGTCCGCATAACTGTCGGGATCGGTGACGTCGGCAGTGGCGATACGCAGCGCATCGCATTCAAGCGCATGGAGATCCTCGCTGCGGCTGCGCTCGCTGGCTACGACATCCCAGCCCCGCGCGAGAAATTCTTTGGCCAGCCCGAGGCCCAGCCCGCGCGATGCACCGAGGATGAAAATGGTCTTGTTGCTCATGATCTGCTTTCCAATGGGTTTGCAGACAAAGCGGGCAGGTCGGGCAGCCGTTCCCGCCTATTTGCGGCGGAAGCGAAAATACCAGATTTTATATACTTAAGTACATTAAAACGCTGAAAATATTATCTAATATCGGAAATTTCGAACCTCAAAAACTTTGCTGGCAATCACCGGGTAATCACCAAGCAAATTTGAATTACTAAGTGCTATTCTCTCGACGTTGAGTGCTGAAGGGCGCCTTACGATCGCAACTAGGCCTGGCTGGCGATCCGGTGAATCTTGGCTATGGAAAAGGGCAGCTTGAGAACATCATGATTGTCAGCGATCCATCGCTTCTGATCATCGCTCAGCCTGTCCGAGGACGACTTAACCTCGACGAACCGGAACTCCCCTTCGCGGTGCAGTAGCAAGTCCGGCCATCCCAGATATCGGCCCCAGTAGTCTTGCACGAGATAGTGCAGAATGGCTTTGATTGTTTGAGGTGGTAAAATCTCGAGCAACTTGCGAGCTCGCTCGACATCCTCCGGTCGATGTGCCCAGAGATACTGACGCAGGTTTCCGCTGTGGAACCGCCAATAGTCGAATAACCACTCAAGATCGTCGTCGTGCAGAAATTCGTCGAAATGTTTCTCGATCGCTGTTGCGCGCCGGATTCCATAGCCTGCAGACCCAAAGTCGCTCGGCAAATGTGTCCAGATCGGTTCCTTCGTTCGCCGCTCTTCATACGCAGTACGATCACCGAAACTTACAATCCGGTTCTTAGGGTCGATTGGATCCTGGATGACTATCCACATCATCACGCCGAACAGTGCGTGGAAGGGAACGCTTTCAAGCTGCAGGACTTGCCAGCCCTGCCCGGAATAGTGCCGCAAAGCGAATTCTTCGGCGCTGATTATCTCGTCGCCAACTACGATCTGAGCGCCCTTCCGTCCGACCTTGGCATATGTCGCCTGCAGAGGTTCCACTTCGACCGAGTATTGATCGATCACTTCTGCCTGTGACTTTTCATTGAAAGCATATTTGGGTGCGCTCGCGTGCAGCTCTTTGATATCCTGCAGCACCGCTTTTTCTATTGCGGACTGCGCAGAGCGCCGCTCATCGTGAGTCGCGTCCGGATGCTCTGAGTCCCAATCGTGCAGTGCAGCTTCTTTGGCAAAGAACAGCTCGCGCCAATAGTACCGCCTGATCTTGCTGGTGCGCCCGTGGATCGCCGCTGCTGGTGCCGGATCGGCGGGCAATCCACGGCATTCACTACAAACTCCCTCTTGGAAGCCATGCGTTACCGGCACCCGCTCCTGCGTATCGAGTTCGCAGCCCTCGCTTAGTTGATGCGGCAGAAAGCGATGCCCGCGCACCTCGTCGCAGGCACACATCATCACCGCGCCGCAATCCGCACAACGGTATTTGCGGATCAGTTCATGCTGATTGAGGCAGGCGCGGTCTGGGTGATGGCAAGTAGAGGGAGGTTGCCTAGCCATCTTCGATTGCTAACCGGAAGCAGGTGGCAAAGCGGCCTCTGTCCGCAGGACTTAACCCCGCCTCTTCGAACAATGGCTGCCAGCGCGCTGCAACCATCACGCGCAACTCTTCGGTCATGGCCGAGGCCTCCTCGGGGCCGAGATCGAATACTGCTGCTCCGGCAAGCGCATTTCCGATGGTCGCATTGCGTCCTTCCGGACCAACGCCCAGCACAAGGCGTCGCTCCAGCCCCACCTGCGGTTTGGGGACGACATCGTAGAGTGGAGACAACCGCCAGCCAGTTCCGTCGAAAAGAAATCCGTGATTGCGCAGGTGGTCATCGTCATTCGTTACGAGAATATTGAACACCATTCGGCGGAACAGCTCATGGAGGTCTGCGCGGACCTGCGTCCCGTGCTGACGTATCGCGCCAGCGAGATCAGCGTAACTGTAGCTGCTTACCTCGCTTTCATGCGCGCCCAGCATGGTCAGCCCCGACGCGAACGGTCGCCGTTCGAGCCAGTTGCCATGCGGCACGCGGTCGAACCGTTCGATCAGATAGATATCGCGGTCCAGGACACAGCGGAAATCGAGCGCGGGCACGTTGAGGCCGCATTCGCTGGCCAGCTGCATAGTCGCCAGCTCTACGCGGCATTCAGGAAAGCTGTCGCCGCGCTTCTGGAACTTGGCGATCCAGGGTCGATCGCCGATTTGCGTTGCCGCCTTCGGACGCGCGCCGCCAAGCGACGAACCGGCAGCAAGCAGTGCGCGCAGGTTCTCGTCGAGCTCGTCGACGTGTTGTGCTCGTTCTGCTGCCTCGGCGAGTTCAGCGAGGGTGAACTCTTCGCCCGGAGCGGGACCGTCGCCCCATGGAGTGATGCGCTCCGGTCGCTCCGGAGTAGGCCCGAATGCGAGCGCGCCAACGCGATGTTCTCCGGAAGCAAGGATGAGGTCGATCTCGCTTGGCAGACGGTCGCCCATAGCCTTGTACATAAGATATTGGCCCCAGCCATCGGGAGCGGCGTCGCGGATGCCGCCGAAGACAGCAAACCCTTCCTCTGTGCGGAAGGTCCGGCTGGTCCCGGCATCGTGCAGCGGAAGGGCCACCGGATCGACGGGGATCCGGTCAGGACGCTCAAGATACCGGCGGCCATAAGCGAACGTTGCAAATTGGTTGCGCGGTTCGTCGGTCATCGTCAGCAGTCCCGCCGGGACAGGACCTTCGGGAAGATGGACGAATACGTAGGAGCGGACGATTGTCATGACCGATCAGAAATCCAGCTCGTCATCGCTGGCTGCATGCGTTCGCTCGGGCAAGCGCGAGAGGTCCTCGCTTATGCCCGCTCGATCACTCTCTGGCGCAACCAAGCTGGCAAGGCGCTGGGTCATTCCCAGCACATGCAATGCGCTCACAAGGACTGCGAGACCAACTGTCGGATCACCAGCTTCGAGCCGCTGAAGTGTCTGAACCGACACCAGCATTCGTTCCGCCATCAACCGCTGCGGCATTTTGCGGCGACGCCGGGCAAGCGCGATGTCCTTGCCGAGCTGAGTTATAGCTCGCTGGCTTTGTGGCGGCAGTCCGCTAGCTGCTCTGGAGGCGCGTGGCATAGGCAGTACATGACATATCATGTTAATTTATGCAATAGCGCATGATATGTCATGCATCCTATGACCAGACACGACAAGCTATTGCGGTCGCCGCTTCCTGTCAGGGTACTGCGGACGCCAGTAAGAGCAGAGGTAGGCTGTGGGGAGCGAGCCAAAAGGACCGCATAACCCATGCCCACTCATGAAGCGACAAGACCCACACTGGAAGGGACCGCACGCCGTATCTGCGAAAGTCGAGGCGGCAGATGGTCGGGCACGAAGGGCATGGCCTGTTGTCCTGCACATGATGACAGCACGCCATCGTTGGGCGTGACGCTCGGTCGCAAAGCCATCCTTTTTCACTGCTTTGCCGGTTGCGATCAGCAGGCAGTGCTTGCTGCGCTGGCACGCGAGGGCTTCAACGCTTCCATCCTATTCTCGGACTCTTCGTCAGCTGACCAGTTCGAGCCAATTGAAAAACGTAATCTCTCGCCGGCGGCGCTGAGGATCTGGCGCGAAGCGGAGCCTGTGCGTTCCAGCCCGGCCAAGGCCTATCTCAAGAGCCGCGGCATCCTCGCCGCCTCTTCTGCTCTTCGGTTTCATCCACGAACACCGCTGGGCCCCAAAGGACGCACCCGCTACCTGCCCGCCATGATCGCGGCGGTCAGTCTCGACATGGGGCCCATCGCCATCCACCGCACATTCCTGTCACAGGATCGCCACAGGAAAGCGGACTTCGACAAGCCCAAGCGCGCTCTTGGCTCGCTAGGTGAAGCTGCCGTTCGGCTCTTCGCCCGGGCGGATGCCAAACTCGGACTCGCTGAAGGGATCGAAAGCGCGATGTCAGCTTATGCCCTGACCGGCATCCCCGCATGGGCAACATTGGGCAATGAGCGCTTCGGTCTGGTCAGCATTCCCGACAGCGTGACCGAGCTTCATCTCTTCGTCGATTACGATGACGGTGGTGATCTCGCAGTCGAACGGAGCCTATCCGCCTATGCGCGAAAAGGCCGGACGATCCATGTCCGCAAACCATCTGTGCGAGGCACCGACTGGAACGACGAACTCCAGGCATGGCTATGCCGTAAGGCGAAGGTTTGAGAGGAGAGAAGGCTTTTCGATTTCCTGATCCGGCAGAGGGCGCGTGTCCCGATGCCTCAATCAGGAGGACTTTTCGCCATGTTTCAGTCAGACCTTTTTCCCGCCCACCGACAATCTCAGGCCGTTCCGTTGGCCTGCGCTATCGGCGTCAAAATCACCGAGCGCCTCGCTTCTGGACGTCATCTCACTCGAGCCGATATTTCCGCTTTGTTCGCTGACGAGACCGGAGTTCAGGACTGGGGCAGCGCCTGGACCATCGACGACTACAACAATGCGATCGAGATAGGCTCCCTGCTCTGGCTGCGTGGATCTTCGCGGATCGATCTGACGACCGGCTTCCACGAAGCGGAAGCGCGCTTCGACTGGCTCGAGGCGGCTCTACCACCTCGTCACGTGCGCAGCGAAGGCCAGATCGAGCTTCAGCAATTCTCGACCCCTCCGATGCTGGCCTGGCTGCTTGCGAAAGCCGCGGCGCTTTCATCACGGGATACGCTGCTCGAACCCTCCGCCGGCAATGGTGCTCTCGCGATCTGGGCCTACGGCCAAGCCGCATCGCTTACTCTAAACGAGATCGATGCTGGCAGACGCGACAGCCTGGCACACATCTTTCCGAAGGCCGCAATCAGCTCCCACGATGGCGAACTTATTGCCGACTTGCATTGCGGCCCAATCCCCTCGGTCTTCCTGATGAACCCGCCCTTTGCGCGTAGCGAGGAACGCGGCAGCGACGGTGGTACAGCATTGCGCCATCTCCGAAGCGCATTCAGAGCTTGCGTTTGTGGCGGCAGGATTGTCGCGACCATGCCAGATGGTTTCGATGCTTCGCGCTTTGCCAAGGCACAGGACGAGGCTTCGCTGCGGCTCGATGTCCGGTTGCAGCGGATGTTCACTCGGACGGGCACGGGGATCGCTGTCCGGCTGGTCGTGATCGACAAAATCCCGACGGGTAAAAGCCGACCGATCACCGGCGATACGTCCGAGTTGGGCGAGTTCCATGCGCTTCTCGCCGATCTTCCGCCTCGCGCCTTGATATCGGCTGAAGTGCGTCGCTTGCCGGTGCGCACGATGTCGAGGTCCGTGGAGCACCGCGCAGCGATCCGACCTTCTGCACCCTTCGCGACGACGCCAGTCGCTGGGACCGATGCGGTCGAACTCAGCTATGCCGCACGAGCGGAAGCTGCACCTGTGCCTGAGCAGACAGGTATCTATCTCCCATATCGGCCAAGCCGCGTAGCGTTTGCCGATGCTTCGATGCATCCCACTCCCCTGGTGGAATCGGTCGCAATGGGATCGGTCGCGGCACCTGTTCCGGATGTCCGACCGCTGCTGCCCGCCAACTGGAAAGCGGACAAACTTCTATCCGCGGCACAGTGCGAGACGCTGATTTATGCGTGCCAGGCATTTGCCCGCGATCTACCGGCCCGATTCCGACCGAGTCAGGAAGGCACGATGCTCGAGCTGGCCGAAGACGGCCACGCCTATCGGCAGGGCTTCTTCCTTGGCGATGGGACCGGAGCGGGCAAGGGGCGGCAGATTGCGGCTGTGATGATGGACCGTTGGCTCGCGGGCGAACGTCGGCATATCTGGATCACCAAGAACGAGGCGCTGCTGGAAGATGCGCGCCGCGACTGGGAAGCGCTTGGCGGGCTGCCGCTCGATATCCAGCCCCTCTCGCGCTGGAAGCTTGGGCGACCCGTAACGCTGCCCGAAGGCATTCTGTTCGTCACCTATCCGACACTGCGCTCGGGCCGCGCCGAAGACACGCGCCTCGACCAGATCCTTGCCTGGACGGGCGAAGAGTTCGGAGGCGTGATTGCCTTCGACGAGTCCCATGCCATGGCCAATGCGCTTGGGTCTTCGAGCACGCGCGGCAGGGTCAAGGGCTCCGAGCAGGGGATGGCGGGCCTGAGGCTGCAGAACCATCTGCCGCGCGCCCGCGTGCTTTACGCCTCCGCCACCGGCGCGTCGGAGATCGCTAATCTTGGTTACACCGCGAGGCTCGGCCTCTGGGGACCCGAAACCGCTTTCCCGACGCATGAAGGCTTCATGACCGAGATCCGCGCCGGTGGTGTAGCAGCGATGGAACTCGTTGCGCGCGACCTCAAGGCACAAGGTCTTTACCTCGCCCGCGCGCTGTCTTTTGCCGGGGTCGAATACGAGATCCTAGAACACTGCCTGACCGAAGCGCAGATCAGTATCTACGACGCCTATGCCGAAGCCTGGGCGATCATTCACCGCAATCTCGATGACGCGCTCGAAGCCACACGAGTCGTCGACGAGGACAGCGGCGATACGCTCAATCGCAATGCCAAGGCTGCCGCGCTGTCAAAATTTGAAGGCACAAAGCAGCGCTTCTTTGCGCAGCTGCTTCTGTCGATGAAACTGCCGAGTCTCATCCCGGCTATAGAAGAAGCGCTCGGTAAAGATCATTCGGTGGTCGTGCAGCTGGTTTCGACCGCTGAGGCCATGCTCGACCGCCGCCTCGCCGATCTCAGCGACGAGGAACGCGAGGCACTCGATATCGACCTTAGTCCGCGCGAATACGTCATCGACTATCTCGCCAAGAGCTTCCCGGTGCGCCTGATGCAGGTCTTTACCGACGAGGACGGCAATCTGCGCTCCGAAGCGATGAGCGATGACGACGGTAATCCGGTTCTTTGCTCGCGTGCCATTGCCGCGCGCGATGCGCTGATCGAACAGCTTTGCGCGCTTCCTCCAATCGCCACAGCGCTCGACGCGATCATCGAGCATTTTGGGACCGGGGCGGTCGCCGAAGTAACCGGGCGCAGCCGCAGGCTCGTTATCGGCAGGGATGGGCAGCAGCGGCTCGAACGGCGAAGCGGCAGTGCCAATGTCGCCGAAGCGCAGAGCTTCATGGAGGGCACGAAGCGCATCCTCATCTTTTCTGATGCTGGCGGGACCGGGCGTTCCTATCATGCCGATCTCGACTGCCAGAACCAGCAGCGCCGCGTCCACTTCCTGCTCGAACCGGGCTGGCGGGCGGACAATGCAATCCAGGGGCTCGGTCGTACCAACCGCACCAACCAGTCCTCGGCCCCGCTGTTCCGACCGGTGACCACCGATGTGAAGGGCGAACGGCGGTTTATCTCGACCATCGCTCGCAGGCTCGACAGCCTTGGTGCCCTGACGCGAGGACAGCGCCAGACCGGCGGTCAGAACCTCTTCGATCCGGCCGATAATCTCGAAAGCGATTATGCTAGGGATGCACTCAGCCGTTGGTTCCACTTGTTGTATGATGGCAAGCTGGAGGCGACGAGCTTCGGCGATTTCGTCGAGCGAACCGGCCTTCGGCTCGAGAATCCCGATGGCGGGCTGACCGACAACCTTCCGACTATCCAGCGCTGGCTCAACCGCATCCTTGCTCTGCCGATTGCGCTCCAAAATTCTATCTTCGATGAATATCTGGGGTTGGTCGAAGCGCGAATCGAGGCAGCGCGCGAAGCTGGAACTCTCGATCTGGGCCTTGAGACGGTTCGCGTCGATAGCTTCGAAGTTCTCAGCGACGAGCTTTTGCGAGCCGATCCTGTTACCGGCGCAGAAACCCGCCTGGTCTCGCTTGGGGTGAAACGCCACCTACGCCCGCTCCGACTGAAGCGTCTCGTGCGGATGCACGAGATCGGGTCGCTTCATGCCATCCCGTTACGCAATGCGCGATCGGGCAAGGTTGCTCTCTCGGTCCCGGCCCGGCGGCTCATTGCCGATGATGGCGCGGTGATCGAACGCCGTCGGCTGCTCCGGCCGCTCAAATCGGCTAACTGGACGATCGAGGCACTCGGTGAAAGCTTGTGGGAGGAGATCGGCGTGACCGAGTTCACCAAGGCCTGGTGCACCGAGGAAGTTAAGGCAGCCGCTTCGCCAGTGACCGAGCGCCTTCACCTCGCAACCGGGCTGCTTTTGCCGGTCTGGAATCGCTTGGCGGGAGCTCATGTTTGCGTCACCCGGCTCGTTGCCGAGGACGGCCAGTCGATCATCGGGCGCGAAGTGCTCGATGTCGATCTCGCCAAGATTGCCGAAACGTTCGGACTGGCAGGGGTGGCCGGTCCCTTGCCCGACGAACTGGGGAAGCTGGTTTTGGCGAGCGGCACGCCGCAGCCTCTTGCCAGTCATGACGCGCTGATGGTCAAACGCTCGCTGGTCGGAGGCGAGCAACGGCTCGAACTTACGGGATACGCGCCTGATCGGCTCGACTGGTACAAAACCATGGGCTGTTTCACCGAGATCATTCGTTACCGCACGCGACTGTTCGTGCCGGTCTCCAAAGCATCGATCATTCTACCCGCCCTGGCCGTCTGAACAGCGATCAGCCGCATGGCGATGGGTTAGAGGGGAGGGTGCCTTTGGGCTAGTCGGGCCATGCATGCCGCATGGCTCCTTCCCATCAGGAGACTACCCATGATCCAATCAATTTCCTTGAAAAAGCTTGTCCCGAGCCCGCGCAATGTGCGCAAAACCAGCGATCCTGCTGCCGACGAACAATTGAAAACCGATATCGCAGCACGAGGTCTGTTGCAGAACCTTGTTGTGCGCAAGGCGAAGCGCGGCAAATTCGAGGTCGAGGCCGGAGGTCGCCGCCTCGCTGCGCTTCAGGCGCTTGCCGAAGACGGTACGCTGGCCAAAACCCACGAAGTGACTTGCCTGGTCATCGAAGGCGAGGAAAGCGAGGTCCGCGAAGCAAGCCTTGCCGAAAATTTCCAGCGTCTCGCCATGAACCCGGCCGATGAAGCGCAGGCATTCTCGGCCATTATCGAGGCTGGTGGCTGCGTTGAGGACGTGGCGCGTCGCTTTGGCCTGACTGTCCGCTTCGTTGAAGGCCGCTTGCGACTGGCCGCACTTGCCCCCTGCGTGTTCGAAGCGCTTGCGGATGGCACAATCACCTTAGACATGGCCAAGGCCTACGGCGCGATCTCTGATGCCGATCGCCAGGCGCATGTCTATGCCGAACTGCAGGACGCCTGGTACCAAATCACGCCCGAAACGATCCGCCGTATGGTGTTAGATGCCAGCGTGCGCGGCTCAGACCCGCGGGCTGTTCTGGTCGGACGCGACGCTTATCTTGCCGCAGGTGGTCGCATCGAGCGCGAGCTATTTGACGATGATGCCAGCGAAAGCTGGATCGATATCGCGCTGCTTGAAGACCTCGCGCACAAGGCCATGGATGAAGCGGCAACGAAAAGCGCCCAAGAGCAGGGCCTTGCTTGGGTGAGACCGACGCTTGGCAACTATGTCAGCCATGACCTCGTTGAAGGCCTCAATCGCTTGCCGTGCGAACCTGTGCCGATGACCGAGCAAGAGGCGCAGGAACTCGGTGAACTCGAGGCCGGCTACGACCGGGTGGCCGCTATTCTCGAAGACGAAGACAGCGACGAGGACGAGGTCGCCAAGGCCGAAGAAGAACTGGTCGCAATCGATCGTGCAATGCGTGCGCTCAACGATCGGCCACCGGTGCTCGCCGACGATCTCAAGGCAGACGCCGGCGCCTTCCTCGTTCTCTCGCGCAATGGTGAGCCCGCTCTGGTCCCGCAATTCTACACTGAGAGCGAAGTAATCTCGGAAGACGACGGTGTGGTCGAGCCGGTCGCCGTGGGCACCGAGACCAAGGGTAGAGGCAATTCGCTCTCTCAGCGCCTGCTCGATGAGTTGGCCATGCAACGCCGCGACATACTGGCTATCCACGTGGCAAACGATCCTGCGCTCGCGCTCGACTTCATGGTTTTCACGCTTGCCGATGCTGATGGGCAAGACTGGCGTGCGAAGAAGGCTTCGACGATCTCAGGTTCGGCAGAGACTGGCCCCGTTACAGGTTTTGAGGCCAAGGATGCACCCGCTAGCGCCGCGCTCGCCGAGTTCGCCGGCAGTCTCGACGAGAGCTGGCGCTCTGGCGAAAGTGATGTCGAACGGTTCGAAGCTTTCCGGGCACTGTCCCATGAAGCAAGGTCCGCATGGCTCGGCCATGTCGTGTCGCGCACGCTCGTAGCCAGCCTGGCTTGCGAGGGTGAGCGCTCGGCTCCTCTCCACGAGGCAATCGGCGGCTTGCTTGAAATCGAGACCGCACATTGGTGGCGGCCGACTGCGGCAAATTATTTCGACCGCGTGGCGAAAGCAAAGACGCTCGAGGCGCTTGACGCTGCGGGCGGGCCTGAATTGGTCAGCCGCTATTCGGCTTCCAAGAAGGCTGAGCTTGCCAGCGCTGCCGAACGCATCTTCTCGGGCAATTTCATCGGTGAGGCGGGCACCAAGGAGCGTGCGCTCGCCTGGGTTCCGGACATCATGTATTTTCGAGGAACCGCTGAACCCGACGAAACGGTTGATCCTGATGAAAATGACGAAAGCGATGTCGAGATCACCGAGCAGGCCGCCTGATCCCTCCTGACAGGTTGAAGCCGTTCGGTAGGCGGTCCGTCCCTTCGGGGCGGGCCGCCTTTTCTCGTTAAGACCAGCTTGGGTTCCGCCATCGGCAAGGATCAGAGGGGAGGGGGCTTTTGGGCATCTGGCCCGGTGCAATTTCGTCCGGGCAATCAGGAGATTTCTCATGCGTAAGCTCAAACGCTCGCCAGCCTCCCGTTCACCGGCCCAGTCTCCGGCAGCACGGATTACCGCCACCATCATCGAAAAGCTTGAACAGGGCACCAAGCCTTGGATCAAACCCTGGCGCGGAGTTCCAATCTCCCGCCCTTTGCGCAGCTGCGGCACGCCATACCGGGGCATGAATACCTTCTGGCTGTGGATGATGGCCGAGGCATCAGGCTTCGCCTCGCCCTACTGGATGACTTACCGCCAGTGCGCAAAACTTGGCGGTCACGTGCGAAAAGGTGAGAAGTCGAGCATCGCCATCTTCTACAAGACCTACGAAAAGGAAGTCGAAACGCCCGATGGCGGCGAAGACACCGAGACCCGCCGCGTCCTCAAGTCCTACGCAATCTTCAATGCGGATCAGTGCGATGACCTTCCGGCCATGTACAGTCCCGCGCCACTCGTGGAGCCGGTAGAACCCGCCGGGCGACAGCATAAGCTCGATGCATTCTTTGCGCAGATCGATGCGCAGCTGCGGCACAAGGGTAGCGAAGCCTATTACGAGCCGGTCCGCGACCGCATCACCATGCCGCCTGCCACCCTGTTCGAGGGATTTGACCATTACTACGCGACACTTGCCCATGAGCTGTCGCACTGGACCGGGCATTCGTCCCGGCTTGACCGCGATCTCAAGAACCGTTTCGGTAGCGAAGCCTATGCCGCTGAAGAACTCGTAGCCGAGCTTTCCTCGGCGATCTTGGGCGCTGAACTGGGACTTCCCGTTACTCACCTCGACAATCATGCCAGCTACATATCGCATTGGTTGAAGCTCTTGAAATCGGACGACAGGGCCATGCTGATGGCAGCGGCTAAGGCTGAGGAAGCATCATCGCTGTTACTCCGTCTTGGCGGCCATGACGAACGCAGCGACTCTGCATTCGGCGATGATCTCGCCGAAGTTGCGTGAGGGGAGCACATCATGGGACGCTCTGTCAGCTACCCGCAAGGGGCCATCGTCGCTTTCCGCCTGATCGAGAGCGGAGCGAGGGGCGACCTCGACTGGCAATATGAATGCCTGGTCGAAGATGTTGTCAGCACTGCGCGCCAAGCCTTCCCCTCACTTTTGCCTCACGATGGCTGGCGTGGACGCGAAGATCGGATACTGCTCCGGAATGCCTATGCCGATTGCGGCATTTCCATTTATTGCGGTCTCGCAGCCGTCTGGCTCGTCGAACGGAATGACAGCTGCTACTGGGAAGCCGATTATGACCGACCCAGAACTGGCCGAGCTCAGCGATGGCTTGACCAGGTGTCCGGCAACTTCTTGCAGATGTTCGGGGAGATTCGTCAGATCGGGCGCTTCTCCAATGGCGAGGGCGTATTCGAGCGGATCCATGTATCACCGCGAAGGCCACGAGATCGGCAGGCAGCCGAAAACTAGTTGTTCGTGCAGGCCCCGCTGATGATGTCGGCAAAGGAACTACGTCATGCCTCGTGCCTGTCCGCCGGGAGAGGCCCTGGACCGGCCGTGGTCTGGCACAACCTGCAAGGCTGCGGCCCGTGTGGCCCGCGCCAGCCTTGCCTTGCAGGTTTCCCGCTTCGCGGTGCGCCAGCCCCCTTATTCCGGCCCTGATCGGGCTCCGGCGGACAAGGAGCGAGACATTCCGGTTTCGTAAGCTTTGCCGCCTGAGCACATCAGGAGGCTTAATCATGTACGATAGTTTTACCCAACAACTCGCCGGGCTCGACCTTGCAGGTCTAACCATCAAGCCTGCACCTTTCGATCCGTCCGATTTCCCAAGCGAGGAAGCAGTCGAGCAAACCCTTGCTGCCGTCTGGTCCGACATGTTTGTCATGTTCTCGGGAACATCGCTCGAAGCGGATGCCGAAGACGTGGCCTGGGGCTTCGTCAATCTGTTCCACCGTGCTGCCAGCCGTAAGTCTACGCAGCTCGACCGGGCGAGCGATGAAGTCCGGGCGCTCCTTGCAGCCGCCGACGGATCCGAAGTCCATTCAAGCAATCTCGAAGAGCAGATCGAACGCGCTCAGGCAGCCGAGGCAAGCATGATAGCGTTTGAACAGATGCGCGAAGTCGCCGCATCGCTTTATCTCGAAGAAACGGGTTCTTCATGGAAGCCATTTGTCGGTTCGCGTTCGAACCATTCGCGGAAAGTGACCTCTGCGGTTGTTGAGGCCCGCGATTTCCTGCGCGCGAGGGCTGAGCGGCGCCGGGATGCCCATAGTCCTGAGGGCACTGCAGTTATATTCGCCGGTGGGCGATCCTCCTTTGCCAGCGCCGACGAGGCCAAGGCCTTCGCTTCGAACGTATGGGCTACGCTCGACAAGGTGCGCGACCGGGTTCCGGATATGTTCATCCTGCACGGCGGCGACAGCAAAGGTGTTGACCGGTTGGCAGCCTCCTGGGCCGAACGCCACAATGTCCAGCAACTGGTATTCAACCTCGATAGGAGGCTCGGAGCCCGTGCCGGCTTCAAGCGCAACGAGCAGATGCTCAAAATGGACCCGCGCTATGTCATCGCCTTTCCCGGCAATGGCGTACTTGAGCGACTCGTGATTGAGGCAAAATCACGCCGGGTCAGC
>CATMNW010000009.1 GCA_950071875.1 uncultured Erythrobacteraceae bacterium
CGCTCATCTCGGTGGCATAACCGCCCGAACCTTCGCCCTCGATTCCCGCGACGTTCTCGACAAACACCGGCTTGGCGCCGAGCGACTGGATCTGTTCCTTGGTCGCAGAACGCACATCGGTCGCGCTAACTTGCGCACCTAGCCGCTTGGCGGTCGCGATCGCCTGCAGGCCCGCAACGCCCACGCCCATCACGAAGACCTTTGCCGCCTGCACGGTGCCGGCGGCGGTCATCATCATCGGAAATGCGCGGCCATACTCGTTGGCGGCCGTGATCACCGCCTTGTAGCCGGCGAGGTTCGACTGGCTGGAAAGCACATCCATGCTCTGCGCACGGGTGATGCGCGGCATGAATTCCATGCTCAGCGCCTCGAGGCCCGCCCTGGCATAGCCCTCGACCAGATCGCCATTGCGGAACGGATCGAGCGTCGCCGCAACCCAGGCACCCGGCTTCGCGCCCGCCAGCGCGGACGGGTCAGGCGCCTGGACGCCGAGCACGATGTCGGCGTCCTTCACGGTCTGTGCTGCAGGGCCGACTTCGGCCCCTGCCTCGCGGTATGCCTCGTCGGTCACGGAGGCGCCGAAGCCGGCATCTTCCTCGACAGCGACAGTGGCCCCCAACGCGGCGAACTTCTTCGCCGTTTCGGGTGTCAGCGCGACCCGGTTTTCACCGGCGGCGCGCTCCTTCAGCACCGCTATGCGCACGCTTCGCGCTTATTCCGCGATCATGAGTACAACGAGCAGCGTAATCACCGCAATCAGCGGCACCGACCACTTGAGATTGGCGATGAACGAACCGTAGGTCTTGTTGTGTGCCTTATAGTCGTTGGCGGAAGCCATGGAATTTCTCCGAATGAAACTGTTCTGCCGGAAGTCCTATCGCGCACCTTCCAACTGCTCAAGTCCCGCGTGCGCCCCCGCCTTGCGAAACAGGCTTAATCGGCTCTTCACACAATTGGCCTAGGGCAGAGCCGCGAAAGGCGTTATCCTACGCCGCTGCGCGCTGTGAGGGAGTACGGCCGGAAATATGGCGACACAGGAATCACGCCTGTTGATGCTGATCGACGACGAACCGGCCCAGAACCGGCTCGTGGCCGCACTTGCCGCGCGTGATGGCTGGCGCACCCTCAATGCTGCCAGCGGAGAAGACGCTCTCGAACTGCTTGCATCGCCCGAAGGCAAGGAAATCAGCGCAATCCTCCTTGACCAGTGGGTTCCCGGCGATGCAGCCTGCGATCTCATCACGGATTTGCGCGCCGCATGCCCGCTGGCCCCGATCCTGATGCTGACCACAAGCACTTCGCCAAAGCTTGCGGTCGAAGCCATGCGCGCAGGTGCTACCGATTACCTCATCAAACCGGTCGGCCCCGAGCGGCTCCTGCAAGCCCTCGCCAGCGCAACCAGGATGGGAAAGCCCACCGCCGAACTCCAGCCAATGTCGGAAAAGCTCCCGCATCCGGTCGACTTCGACGGAATGGTCGGCACTGCCGCGCCATTCCGTACGGCGCTGGCCAAGGCGGCTACCGCAGCTAGGGGCCACGGACATGTCCTGGTCGAGGGCGAGGGCGGCTGCGGCAAGGACATGCTGGCCCATGCCATGCACGCTGCCAGTACCCGTTCACGCAATACGATGCGACTGGTGCATTGCGGCGGAATGCCCTCCGCATCGCTGGAATCATTGCTTTTCGGTCACGAGAAAGGCGCCTTTGCGGGCGCATTCGACCGGCAGACCGGACTGATCGAACATTGCGACGGCGGGACGCTGATCCTCGACGATATCGACCGCCTGCCCTCCCCGCAGCAGGACCGGCTCGCCGAAGTCCTTGCCAGCGGTATCGTCAGGCCGTCCGGTGCCGCTCATGGCTTCCGGATCGACGTGCGCATTATCGCGACATGCGATTTTGCCGTGGACGAGCTGGTTTCGGCAGGTGCCTTTTCGCAAGCTCTCGCCGAACAGCTTTCGGCAACCCGCATCCGCCTTCCCGCACTACGCGAGCGCATGGGCGACATACCGGCCCTCACCCGGTATTTCCTGTCCAAGATCGGCGAACGTCCGGGGCTCAAGCACCATTCGATCGCCGACAGCGCCCTGTCGCTGCTCGAGGCTTACGACTGGCCCGGCAACGTGCGCCAGTTGCAGGCCGTGTTGTTCCGCGCCTGCGTGTTCGAACAGCGCGAGGCGCTGACCGCGCACAGCTTCCCGCAACTGTCCGAGCTTCTCGGCGACCAGGCCGAACGCGGCGAGAGCCGGGCCCGCGGTCTCGGCGTTCTCCTCTATACCGACGATGGGCACGTGCGACCGCTCGAGGAAATCGAGGCAGACATCATCCGCCTCGCCATCGGCCACTATCGCGGTCGCATGACCGAAGTCGCCCGTCGCCTCGGCATCGGCCGCTCGACTCTCTACCGCAAGCTGTCGGAACTGGGCATCGACAACGCCGCCTGACCTGCGTTACCCGGTTGGCGATATGCGAAAACTCGACAACATGGTGTGCGTCGTAACCGGCGGCGCCCGCGGGATCGGCAAGGCCATTTGCGGTGCTTTCCTGGCGGAGGGTGCAAAGGTCGTGCTCTCCGATATCGACGAGGATGAAGGTAGGAAAGCGGCTGAAGAGCTCGGCTGCGCCTTCCACCCGCTCGACGTCGCCAGCGCAGACCAGTGGGATGCGCTGGCTGAGGCTTTCCCCGCAATCGACGTGCTGGTGAACAACGCCGGCATAACAGGCTTCGAGGACGGGCCTGTCGCGCATGATCCCGAGAACGCGAGCCTTGCCGAATGGCACAAGGTCCACGCCGTCAATACCGACGGGTGCTTTCTCGGCTGCCGCTATGCCCTGCGCGCGATGAAGGCCAAGGGCACGGGGTCGATCATCAACATGTCCTCGCGCTCGGGCCTCGTCGGCATTCCCGGCGCGGCGGCCTATGCCGCGAGCAAGGCGGCGATGCGCAATCATACCAAGTCGGTCGCGCTTTATGCCGCGCAACATGGCTGGCAGATCCGCTGCAATTCCATCCACCCCGCCGCCATCCTTACCCCGATCTGGGAGCCTATGCTGGGCGACGGGCCGGACCGCGAGGCGAAAATGGCCGCACTGGTTGCGGATACTCCGCTGAAGCGTTTCGGCACGGTCGAGGAGGTCGCCGCGCTCTGCGTGTTCCTGGCCAGCGATGACAGCGCCTACATGACCGGCTCCGAACTCACGCTCGACGGCGGGCTGCTGGCCGGAAGCGCCGCCTCCCCCGGCTAACCCGGCAGGTCGGCGAAGTCGGTCAGCGCGGCATCCCTCAACCCGCGCCAGACATTGCGCGCCTGGACGGTTTCGGCAACGTCGTGAACGCGCAGCAGTTGGAGGCCTGCGCGCATGCCCTCGAGCGCCAGTGCGACGCTGCCGCCCAAACGGTCCTCTACCGGCGCTTCCTTGCTCAGCGCCCCGATCATGCGCTTGCGGCTCGCGCCCAGCAGAAGCGGGTGGCCCAGTGCGTGGAACAGCGGCAGCGCGTTGATCAGCGCGAGATTGTGCGCAAGGCTCTTGCCGAAGCCGATACCCGGATCGAGCAGGATGTTGCGCGCCTCGATCCCCGCCTCCAGCGCCGCATCGCGTCGGGCGCGCAGGGCATCGAACACCTCGAATACCACACTGTCGTAGTCCGCCCCTTCGTGAAGATCGTCGCCCGCTGCACCCGGAGCGTGCATCAAAACCACGGGGCAACCGGCGCGCGCGACCACCTCCGCGCTGCGCGGATCGTGCGCGAGGCCGGAGACGTCGTTGACCAGATGCGCACCCGCGTCGAGCGCTGCCTCCATCACTGCCGCCTTGCGCGTGTCGATGCTGACCGCGGCGCCCATGCCCGCAACAGCCTCGATCGCCGGGACGACGCGATCAATCTCGTCGCCTTCCCACAGAGCCTTGGCGCCGGGCCGCGTGCTTTCGCCGCCCACGTCGATGATCGCCGCCCCCGCCTCGACCATGGCGGCGGCATGTTCGCGCCCTGCCTGCGGGTCGTCGAGGAAGCGCCCGCCGTCGCTGAAGCTGTCGGGCGTCACGTTGAGGATGCCCATCCCCTGCGGCTGGTCGAGCGGCACATTGCGCGCGCCCAGCGTCAGCGGTGGATGCGCGAGAGTAAGATTGGCCCACTGCTGTTCCGCATCACCTGCAACCTCGTCGGGCAGCTGGCCCATCACCTCGGCCATCGTATCGGGCGCGGCGAGCCAGCGTTCGACCACCTCGCCATCCCTGCGCAGGATCACCGCAAAGCGGCTGGCATAGACCATGGTGCCTGCAAGGCGGATGGCATTGCCGTGTTCGGACTGCGGACCCGGCACGAGGCCGATGGGGCGGATGTAGGCATGTTGGATCATTGTTGGAAAGCCTCAGGGCAAGCACCGCGACATGGACCGCATGTTACACGGTCCATTGCGAAAAAAGAGGTGTAACACCCTGGTGGCCCACAGGTGGGCAATCTGGCGAAAGAAATGCATAAGCTCATGCGCACTCCCGTAACGTTCGGGGCGCGAGTAGGACAGTCGTCAAAGGGGCATTTCCAGATAATCCCTGCATAGGCCACGAAGCCGCATCTTGTTGTCGTGGCTTCACGTACCTATTCCAAGCGCGTGTCGTTGACGAACCTTCATAGGCTGCTGTTCAAGCTGGGACTGATCGCGGTCCTGGCTGCGGTTCTGTGCCAGGCGACCCCGTCGGCGCCCGTCCCTGTTTCGCGCGACCGCGGCTCTGCCTTCGATGCGACCACATTCGAAGTCGCCGTCCTTACGCAACGCGATGGCGAAACCAGGGAAGCGGTATCCGAGGTCGAACCGGCAATTCCGGTGGTGACCCTGATCGACATGAGATCGATTCCCACCACGACCATCAAAGGCAACGACTACCCGCCAAGGCAAACCGGTCCCCCGGTCAAATCCGTCTGGCGTCCGCTACCTCCGACGAGAGGTCCCCCGATCCGCACCTGATTTCGCGCGCCCCGTGCAGGGGCAATTCAACCGCACGAATCCAGGTGTAATATCATGAACGATACAAAGGCAGTTGCTGCCGACAATTCCGATCGCTTCGATCGCGCAGAAGCCCTGCTCAGCCGCTATCCCGACATCGACGGGGAAGAACTGAAATCCCTCAAGCAATGGTTCGACAAGGAAGCGAGCTCTTTCGAAGTCGCAAGCCTCGCGACGAAGGAACTGTCCGGATATTCGCAATTCCGGGCGGACCACATGAACCGCTTTTCGGCCCTTGAAATGATAACCATCGGCCTGATCGTCATCGCTGTGGGAGCAACCGTCCTGCTGTTCCTTTAGGGAAAGAAAGACCCTTCATCCTCGACGGCAATGAACCTTCGGGGATGAAGGGCTCGATTTCGCGTAAATTTTGAGGTCGGGCCTTGCTGCGACGGTGCCAGCATCGGTGCGCGGACTGTATCGATCAAGCATCCGAAATCGTATGGTCGCATGACGAGCGATATGTTCACGGGAACAAAAGCGATCTAAATCACCTTGCGCTTCTGTTCTCGGTAAGTGAGTTTCCAAAACCCGAATGTTTCGCATGCGCGATCCGATCCGCTTGATCCCCCTGCTGTTCGCGGGACTTATCTTCGCGGGTACCGTTCTTCTGATACTGCCGGTTTCAACCGAAAGCGGAACTGCCGCCCCGGTGCTTTCGGCTTTCTTTACCGCCGTATCCGCGGTTTCGGTAACCGGACTGATCGTCGAGGATACCCCGATCTTCTGGTCTACCTTCGGCCAGGGCGTGATCATGCTGCTGTTCCAGATCGGAGGCTTCGGCATCATGACGGCAGCAACGCTGTTCGGCCTGATGGTAGGGCGCGGCTTCGGGTTGAAGGAAAGACTGGCCACGCAGGTCGAGCGCAGCCGGCTCGAGACAGGCGATGCAGTATCGGTGTTGAAACTCGTCTTCCTGATCACGCTGGTGGTCGAGGCAGGTGTCGCATTGGTGCTTACCTTGCGCTTCACCACGGCCCACGCAATGCCGCTGTCCGAGGCCGCGTGGCACGGTATTTTCCATTCGGTCAGCGCCTTCAACAATGCAGGGTTTTCCAGCTTTTCCGACAGTGTCATGGGCTTTCAGCAGGACGGTATGATCCTTGGGCCGATCATGCTGGCTGTCATCCTGACCGCTCTGGGCTTTCCCGTCATGCAGGACCTGCGCCGCCACGCATTCGCCTGGCGCAAGTGGTCGCTGCACACGAAAATCACGATGGTCGGCACGCTGGCCCTCCTGCTGCTGGGCTTCTTGGCCACGCTGGCGATGGAATGGAACAATCCTGACACGCTCGGTCCGATGGGCCCGGGCGCGAAACTGCTCAATGCCGCCTTCCATTCGGTCATGCCGCGCACCGCCGGCTTCAACAGCCTCGACATCGGTTCCTTTCAGGACGAAACCATCATGACCAACTTCTTCCTGATGTTCATCGGCGGGGGCAGCGCGGGAACCGCGGGCGGGATCAAGATCACAACTTTCCTCGTCCTCTTCGCCATCGTCTTGTCCGAAGTGCGGGGCAGGCGCGATGCCGGACTGTTCGGTCGAAGGTTCGGCCATGCAATCGAGCGACAGGCCTTGTCGGTTACGGTTCTGGCGGCAACGCTGATTTTTGCAGCGACGACCTATATCGCCATGATCAGTCCCCTGCCGCTCGATGACATCCTGTTCGAGTGCATTTCCGCATTTTCGACGGTCGGACTTTCCACCGGCATTACCGCCGACCTTCCCCCTTCCGCCCTCATGGTGCTGTGCATTTTGATGTTCGTCGGCCGTGTCGGGACCATTACGGTCGCCACAGCGCTCGCGCTGGGTGGGCGGGAACGACCATACCGTTACCCCGAGGAGAACCCTATTGTCGGCTGATAAACGCAAACCCGTGCTCGTCGTCGGCCTCGGCCGGTTCGGCGCTGCGGTTGCCCAGACACTGGAGCGCATGGGTCACGAAGTGCTTGGCGTCGATACCGACGCGCGGCTGGTGCAGGCGCATGCTGGCGAACTGACCAAGGTCATCGAAGCGGATTGCACACAAACCGAAACCCTGCAGCAACTGGGCATTGGCGATTTCCAGGCAGCCGTCGTCGGGATTGGAACCGACATCGAGGCCAGCGTCCTTACCGTTCTGGCGCTTTCCGACCTTGGCATGGAGAACATCTGGGCCAAGGCGACCAATGACAAGCATGCTCGCATCCTCGAACGCACCGGAGCGCATCACGTGGTCTTTCCCGAGCAGCGCATGGGCGAACGCGTGGCGCACCTGCTCAACGAGCGGCTGCTCGACTTCATTTCCTTCGGCGACGAGTTCGCCATCGCACGGCTCAAGGCTCCGGAGCCGATTGTGGGCTTACCATTGGTGACCAGCGAATGCCGCCGGAAATTCGATGTGACCGTGGTAGGTGTCAAACGTGAAGGTCAGAATTTCATTCACGCAGTGCCGGACACCATCATTTTCCAGGACGACGAACTCGTCGTGTCGGGAAAGATCGACAATATCGAAAAATTCTCCGCAATATAGAGGGAGCTAGTCTTCCACCGCCAGCAGATACAGCTGCCGTGCGGCGTCGATCGGTTTGATCTCGCCACCCTGCTCGAAGTGCCAGAAGGTCCAGCCATTGCAGCTGGGGGCGCCCTGCAGGTCCTTGCCAAGTCCGTGGATGCTGCCGGTCTGCTTGCCAAGCGCCAGCGACCCGTCCGCCCTCACGGTCGCAGTCCAGCGGCGCTTCTTGTCGAATACTTGCGTGCCGGGCTTGAGATACCCGTTCTCGACCAGCGCGCCGAAGGCCACCTTGGGGGCGCTGCGGCCGGCCTGCATGGTGGTGAGCGCGCTTTCATCGAGCGGGAGTTCCTTTTCGATCCGCTTCAGCGCCGCATCGCGGTAAATGCCCTCGCGCTCGCAGCCGATCCACTCGCGGCCCAGGCGCTTGGCGACAGCGCCCGTGGTGCCGGTGCCGAAGAAGGGGTCGAGCACGACATCGCCGCGCTCGGTCGTGGCCAGCAATACGCGGTACAGCAGGCTTTCGGGCTTCTGCGTCGGGTGGACCTTGTGGCCGCCCTCCTTCAGCCGCTCCGCCCCATTGCAGATCGGCAGGACCCAGTCGCTGCGCATCTGGAGCTCGTCATTGAGCGTCTTCATTGCGCGGTAGTTGAAATGATACTTCGCCTTCTCGCCCTGCGAACACCACAGCAGCGTCTCATGCGCGTTGGTGAAGCGCGTGCCGCGGAAATTGGGCATGGGGTTGGACTTGCGCCAGACGATGTCGTTCAAGATCCAGAAGCCCAGATCCTGCAGGATCGCACCGACGCGGTAGATGTTGTGATAGCTGCCGATGACCCACAGCCCGCCGTCGGGCTTCAGGATACGCTTGGCCTCGATCAGCCAGGCGCGCGTGAAATCGTCGTAAGCCTTGAAGGTGTCGAACTTGTCCCAGTCGTCGGTCACCGCATCGACATGGCTGCCGTCGGGCCGGTTAAGATCGCCGCCGAGCTGCAGGTTGTAGGGCGGATCGGCGAAGACGAGGTCTACGCTGGCGGTCGGGATGGACCGCATGGCTTCCACGCAGTCGCCCGGAATGATCTGCCCCAGCGGGAGCAGTTCCTTCGGTGTTTCTACAGCCTTTACCGTCGCTTTCGCGCGACTCTTCGTGGTCTCGATGACCCCCATGATGTCCGTCCCTGTCCTTGGTTATCCACAGGGTGAGTCCAAATGGATTCCCGGTCAAGCACGAAAAACCTCGCACAGCATGGTTAATACCGGGTTGATGACAGGGAACAGAAGGTGTCCGGCACAAGATATTGAGTCGGCATGGAATCTGCAGACTCAAGATGGTGGGGTGTGGCCTCAAAGACTCGTCTGGGACAATCCCTTGTCGGAAAGTTCGCGCGGTATATGCAGCACGAAGCAGGCGCCGCCTCGGGACGTGTCCCGAATTTCCAGATAGCCATCGTGAAGATGCGCAATCCGCTGGCACAGGGTCAGGCCCATCCCCAGGCCTTCGGCATTGCCGTCGCGGTAGAACTGGTTGAAGACATCCTTCTTGCGATCGTCGGGAATACCCTTCCCGTTGTCGGACACGAAGAAGACGTGTTCATCGCCCTCGCTCTCGTAATGGATCGTGACGGTCGGCTTTTCGGCCCCGGTATGCTTGATCGCATTTTCGATCAGGTTCTGGAATAGCTGACGCAAGAGATTGGGCTCGACCACCGAAACCGGCATGCGCGCGATATTCAGCGTAAGGTCGGCAGCTTCGATCGCGGCGGATAGGTTGAAGCGCACTTCTTCCATCAGCAGGTTGATGTCGTGCTTGGCGAAATCGAGTTCGCGCGCTTCTGCCGCTGCCGCCTTGAGCATCGAGCCGATATAGTTGCTCAGCCCCATCGTACTGTCCTTGATCGAGCCGAGAACGGCGTTCGAACGTTCGCTGAGCGTATTGTTCTTGTCACGCTTGATGATGTTGAGCCCGGCGAGCAGGCTGGCCATCGGATTCTTCAGGTCGTGCGCGATTGAATTGGAATAGACCTTGAGCTGGGCGTTCAGTCGCACCAGCCGCTTCTCGCGCGAGGACAGCGTGGAAATGTCGGTCGCTATGGCCACCAGAAACCGTTCGCCATCCGGTCTCACGATCGAGAACTTGCGTGTCAGCAGCGTCAGGCGATCACCTTTCCAATCGGTAATTTCCTCGACGATTTCGCTGTGCCCCTGCTCCATCGCGCGGCGATCCTCGGCAAGGAACAGTTCGGCCTCTTTCGGATCGAAACTCTCTACAGTCGTCGATCCCAGGATCGCGTCCCGATGGTCCGGCGGGTAGACTTCCCTGAAAGCCTTATTGGCATAGACGATGCGGCTTTCCTCATCCTTCACGAAGACGAGGTTGGGGTCGTAATCGAGGATGAATGCAAACAGGTCTTCGCCGTCGAACGGGATCGGCCCGGCGTGTTCGCGATAATGACTGCCCGGCATGCCCCATCCCCTTGCCTGAGCCCCGTAGATAACGCGAAACAGAAAAATTTCAACCACTTGCATTTTGCAATCGGTGTCCAATGCGACGCCATCGAACGCTGCGCCCGGCAATCCTCCAGCGGGTTGTTACGAGTTATCGTTAGGTTATCCCCCGCTGGCGTGCTAACGCAGAATTGCTGACGTCGAAATTTGCGACGGACTTCGGATTTTGACGACCGCCGCTTGCTCATCGTAGCCCCGGCGCAAACCAGACGACGACTTCCTTTCATCGGACGATTTTTAAGCACGACCACGCCGCATGTCGCGGCGGGGCAACCCAATGCGTTCTCGAAAGGAACCACACATGAGCAAGACCGGAACGGTAAAATTCTTCAACGCCGACAAGGGCTATGGTTTCATCCAGCCGGATGACGGTTCGGACGACAGCTTCGTACACATCACCGCCGTGCAGGCGGCCGGCATGCAGACGCTCGATAAGGAACAGCGCCTGAACTACGAAGTCGAGACCGGCCGCAACGGCAAGGCCAGCGCAGTCAACCTTTCGGCTGCCGACTGATCGAACAGGGTCGCGCAGCATTGCTTCACGCATATGCTGCGCGGCCACCCTTCCCCACATCGGGAGGCCATATGAGCCAGACTTACGAATTCTATTCGGCGCGTGCGAAGGAAGCCGCTGCCGAAGCCAAGGTCGCGACACTCGATAATGTGCGCGACCGCGCCCTGCGCTCGCACGCAACCTGGACAACTCTGGCCAACCAGGCCCGCGCCGTCGCCAAGCAGCGCCAGAAGATCGAGGCCGACAAGGCCGCCGAGCGCGAAGCCGCCGCTTCAGACGCCTAAGCCGCGCTTTCCGCAAAAAGATCGCATTGCGATACCGGCGCGAAACTGCGGCGGTGCAGCGGGCTCGGGCCATGGATACGCAGCGCTTCGATGTGCTGTTTCGATCCGTATCCCTTGTTGCTCTCCCATCCGTAATGAGGGTGCGACAAGGCTGCGTCCGTCATGATCCGGTCGCGGTATTCCTTGGCCAGAATGCTTGCCGCGCCGATACATTTTTCCTTGCCATCTCCCCCCACGATCGGGCGCGCGTCTTTCCAGCGCCAGTCAGGGTGCCGGTTCCAGGGGCTCATGTTCCCGTCGATCAACACGGCTTCGGGTTCGCACCGTAGCGCCTCCACCAGCCGGGTCACGGCCAGTGTCATCGCCCACATGGTTGCTTGGAATATGTTCAGCCGGTCGATGTCCGCGGGTTCCACCACCGCCAGTCCCCACGCGCATTTTTCACGGATTTGCGGCTCCAGCAGGGAACGCCGCTTGGCTGAAAGCTTTTTGGAATCGTCGAGACCGTCCGGGGGATTGCTGCACAGCACCGCCGCGGCGGCCACAACCGGTCCCGCCAGGGGGCCACGGCCGGCTTCGTCGACACCGACGATCAGGGGCGCCCCGCCCAGGCCGCCAGAGGGAGAATAATTGTACATGCGCAAGTCCGTCCTGCTCGCCAGTCTATCGCCCGCACTGCTGCTCGCAAGCTGTGGCAATGGCTATTCCACCGATGGCACCGCCGAGGCGGTATCGACACCTGCGCCAAGCGGTGCGTTCGACGGGTCTTTCGCTATTGCCGAATACGGCACCTTCGAAGAACCCTGGGCCTCGGCCTTCATTCCCGGTACTTCCATTCTTTTCGTGACCGAAAAAGGCGGCACTGCGAAAATCGTCGATACGTCATCGCGCAGCGAGATGTCCGTGAGCGGCCTGCCCGAAGTGGATTACGGCGGCCAAGGCGGCCTTGGCGATGTGGCTTTCCTGCCCTCGCAAGCATCTTCGACGGTGAACAACCGCACGATCTATCTCAGCTGGGTCGAAGCCGGCACCGGCGATACCCGCGGGGCGGTTGTCGGGCGCGGTACACTGAATTGCGAACAGGCGAACGCCTGCACCATCGAAGGGCTTTCGGTCATCTGGCGTCAGGCCCCCAAGGTAACGGGCCGCGGCCATTATTCGCATCGCATCGTATTCAGCCCTGACGAACAGTACATGTTCATCGCCAGCGGTGACCGGCAGAAGATGGAACCTGCGCAGGATACATCGAACACGCTTGGCAGCATCGTGCGTCTCAACCTCGACGGTTCGCCCGCAGCGGGCAATCCCGTTACCGAAGAAATCTGGTCCTATGGCCACCGCAACATCTTGGGAATGGACTTCGACGCGCAAGGCCGCCTGTGGGAGATCGAGCACGGCCCCAAGGGCGGTGACGAGCTGAACCTTGTGCAGAGCGGCGCGAACTACGGCTGGCCGCTGCGTTCGGATGGCGTGCATTACGACGGCGATCCCATCCCCGACCATAGCGCGGACGATGGCTTCATGAAGCCGGCGCTGGAATGGACGCCTGTCATCGCGCCGGGGAACATGGTCTTCTACTCCGGCAACCTGTTCGAAGGGATGACCGGCGATCTGGTGATATCGGGCCTCAAGACGAAGGCTTTGATCCACGTAGCCATCGATGGGGAGTCCGCTCGCGAAGTGGCTCGCTACGACATGGACGAACGGATCCGTTCGGTCATCGAAGGACCGGATGGCGCGCTCTGGGTGCTTGAAGACGGCGAAGGTGCGCGGCTGCTCAAGCTAACACCGGGCTAAGCTGAAATTGATCGACTCTGCGGTCGCGCGGCCCTAATCCGCGCGACCCATGGCGACCATCGTCCCCCTTTCCGCCATCGATCCGTCGATGATCGAAGACCTGCTGGATGCCGCATTCGGCGAAGGTCGGCACGCGCGTACCGCATATCGCATACGTGAAGGTGTGGAATGGCTCGAAGCCTTGAGCTTCGCTGCGCTGGACGAAGACGATTACCTCGCTGCCACCATCCAGCTATGGCCTGTCGCGCTGACAGACCCGCAAGGCCGTGCGCACCCCTTGATCATGGTGGGTCCTGTCGCGGTAATGCCGCAACGGCAGGGGGACGGTTTCGGCAAGGCATTGCTTGCCGCCAGTCTCGGCGCGATCGATGCCGGTTTCGAAGACGGTGCCAGACCGCTTCCGCAGGTAATCATCGGTGATCCCGAATATTACGGGCGGTGGGACTTCACGGCGACGCATACCGGCGGCTGGCATTGCCCCGGTCCGTATGAAAAGCATCGCTTGCTGGTTCGTTCGGGCAACCCATCGATCCTGCCGGCCGAAGGTATGCTGGGACCCTGGGCCCAATAGGAACGGGTCGCCCCCCGGGCCGCAGATCAGTAGCGGCCCCAGACGAACCGGCTCGACAGGGCATAGTTCCACACCGAACCGATCGCGATACCGACCAGCGCAGCCAGCACTTCATGCAGCCCGCGGTCGTGCAGCGTGGTTGCCACAGCCACGTTTGCGAATGCCCCGATCGAACACGCGGCGATAAAGCTGACCCAGCCCCAGAAGACCTTGTCCGCTTCCTTCAGCCGTCGATCGCGGTAGGTGAGGAAGTTGTTCAGCCAGAAATTGAAGGTCATGGCCCCGAAGGTTGCGACGGCCTGGCTCCAGCTGAAATTGGTCCCCGCAACGAGCATGAACGCATAGAGGATCGCCATGTGGACGAAGACGCCCAAGGCCCCGACGGTCCCGAACAGTGCAAAGCGCGTCGGGATCAGGCGGCCGAAGCTCTTGTCGTAGAGACCGGCAAGAAAATCGAGCGCGATTGCCCGGTCAAGCTTGCTTTCGCCCGAGCGGCGAGCGGAAAAATTCATCGGGAAATCCTTCACCTTGAGCGGCGTTTCGGAAGTGGCGAGGAGGTCGAGCAATATCTTGAAGCCGATGCCCGAAAGGTTCGGCACCAATTCGCGGGCGGTCGCCCCGCGCAGCAGGAAAAACCCGCTCATGGGGTCTGACAGTTCCACGCCGGTCAGCTTGCGTGCCAGCGTGTTCGCCACGCTGGACAGCTTTTCACGATCCGGGCGCCCCCATTCCTCCATGCTTGCCCCTTCGGCAAAACGGCTGGCGACCGCGACTTCGGCTTCGCCCGACTTTACGGCGGCCAGCATATCGACGAGCAGCTTGGGATCATGCTGGTGATCAGCGTCCATCACCGCGACAAAGGGCGCTGCGGTCGCACAGAAACCTTCGATGGCGGCGCTGGACAGGCCCCGCCGTCCGATACGCTGGATCACGCGAACCCGCGGGTCGGTCAATGACAGGCGGCGCGCTTCATCGCTGGTGCCGTCGGCCGAATTGTCGTCGACAATCAGCACTTCCCAGCCCGACCGGCCCAGCGCGCCCTCGATACGCTCTACCAGCGGGGCGAGGTTGTCGCGTTCGTTCAGCGTCGGCAGGATGATCGCAAGTTCGAGCGTTGGCTTGGCAGTGGCCATCGAAGGCAGCGTGTCCGGTGTCATATCCATTGCATGACCCGGTTATGCCGCAATCCTCAAGATATGGTTACCAGCTTCCTAACAATCGCATCGCCGATTTCCTCGGTAGAAGCACTGCCACCCAGATCGCCGCCGAACACGCCATCGGCCAGGATACTCTCCACTGCGCTCTCGATCCGCTGCGCGTCCGTTTCCCGACCCAGCGAATGGCGCAGCAACATGGCCAGGCTGAGAACGGCGGCAACCGGGTTTGCCTTGCCTTGGCCTGCAATATCGGGCGCACTGCCATGGATCGGCTCGTAAAGGCCGAACGTGCCGAACCGGGTCTGCCGTTCGCCCAGGCTGGCGCTGGCCAGCAGGCCGATCGAACCGACGCAGGCGCTTGCCTGGTCCGAAAGGATGTCTCCGAACAGGTTGCCGGTGACAATGGTGTCGAACTGGCCGGGCGACTTCACCAGCTGCATCGCGGCATTGTCGACATACATGTGGTCGAGCGTGACCTCGGGATAGTCCTTCGCCACTTCGATAACGGTTTCGCGCCAGATGCGGCTGGTTTCCAGGACATTCGCCTTGTCGACGCTGGTCAGGCGTTTGTTGCGCGTCATGGCTGCACGAAAAGCGGTGTGTGCGATGCGGCGCACCTCTGCTTCGTTATAGCTCATGGCGTCCCAACCTTCACGTCCGCCCTCGCCCGTACGTTCGCCTTTCTCGCCGAAATACACATCGCCATTGAGCTCGCGCACGACGAGAAGGTCGATGCTGCGCGCCACTTCGGGTTTGAGCGAAGACAGGTGTTCGAGGCCCGGGAAACCCGCCGCCGGACGCAGGTTAGCAAACAGCCCCAGCTCGCTTCGAAGGCCGAGGATGGCCTGTTCGGGTCGCAGGTTTCGCGGAAGGTCGTCGCACGAAAAATCGCCGACGGCGCCGAACAGAATGGCGTCGGCTGTGCGTGCCATTTCCAGCGTTTCCTCGGGCAGTGGATGACCATGCCGGCGATAGGCTGCCGCTCCGACATCGCCTTCGAACAGGGTCAGGCCGGGCAGCGACAGTTCGTCGAGCACCCGCAGAGCCTGCGCGCTGACTTCCGGCCCGATCCCGTCACCTGCAAATACCGCAATTTTCATTCTACCATCCGTGCCAGTCGCTGCCGCAAGAGTTGCCGTGCAGCTAGGACGTCGGCGCGGGTGTCGGCAAGCAGGTAGCGCGCGATAAGCGGCTCCTGCCGGTCGAGAATTTCCAGAGCCTGCCCAAGGTCCGCTATGTCGGGGCGCTGGCCGCCATAACCCAGTTCGCGCAGCAACAGGGCTTCGTACACTGCCAGAGCCTCCACCCACTGGCGCGCGGTGTCGGCGGAACAGATCGCCTCAAGTAGCCCACCGAGCGCTGCGTAGAGCGTGGGATAGGGATTGCGTTCCGGCAGTGCGCTGGCAGTCAACGCGGTGACCCACGCGATGGCGGCAGCAGGTAGCGGTTCGGACAGCCACGGTCCGCGGCTTTGCACCAGTTCGATCCGGGCAAAGGGAAGCTGGCTATCGGATTTTGCGCGGATTTCGGCCTGCACGAGGTTTCCCGGGATGACTACCGGGCGCAGTTGGCGTCCGCGTCCGCCGGCGACATAGGCCGCTACCACTCCGCTTTCCTCTGTCAGCAGGCGCGCGATCACCGCTGTTTCGCCGTGCGGGCGCGCGGCTATCAGGATCGCAGGGGCGGACAGGTGCATCCGTACCGCCTAGCCGGTCCTACGCCGGTGTCGAGGCCTGCCGACGCAAAGTTTCCTTCGACGCTGCCACGGCCATCGAGCGCGGGCGTCCCATCGACCAGTTTGCCTGCATGCGAACTTCGGGATTGGGCGAGCACCAGATTTCGCCGGTCTCGTCGATTGCGGTGACCCAGATCAGATTATGCTCCTGCCCGTAATCGATGACGGCAAGCGCGTGCCCGTCGCCCTTGCCTATAATGTGCAGGGGGATCGGAGGGTTAAGCTGTGTGAACATCGGCAGTCCCTTTCAAAGGACTGCAATCCGCTTGATACGCGGCCGGTTCCAATCCTAACTTTCAGCCCTCGAGGCGCGCCTCGAGCGCTTCGACGCGGGCCTTCAGGTCTTCGGTTTCTTCCCGCGCCTTGCCCGCCATCATCTTGACCGCGTCGAATTCCTCACGGCTGACGAAATCCATCCCGCCGAAAGTTTCCTTCGCGCGTTCCCGTGCGGTTTCGCGCGCTTCGCGGCCCATGCCGGCGAGAGTGCCTGCTGCCGAATTGGCGAGTTTGACGAAATCGGCGATGAGGGGGTTCTGGCTTTGCATGGCAATTCAGATGGTTCGTGGGGGTACTTTTGTCCAGTGTTTGTTAGGCCGGGTTTCGGCGTACGAGATGAGCAATCTCAGATTCTCACCCGCTCCACTGCGCCATCGGGATTACCGCCGTCGGCATCGGGATTGAGCTGGAGGAACTGGTAATTGAGCGCGGTCGCGAAACAGACCCATGCAAGGTAGGGTACCAGCAGCACCGCGGCCAGCTTCCGAACACGCCAGAACAGAGCCATGACCACCAGAAGGCTGGCGACGATAATTACCAGCAGCACCAGGGCCGCCGTGATCTGTTGGGCACCGAAGAACACGTAGCTCCACGACAGGTTGAGCACGAAGTGCACCGCAAAAACCCACAGCGCCGCGGTACGCCCCCTGGCCCCCCACGCCGAAGCCACCATGGCCACCGACAAGCCGATCATGATGTAGAGTATGGTCCACACGATGCCGAACCACTTGGGTTCGGGATAGATGCCGGGCTTCACCAGCCCCTGGAACCACGAAGTATCCGGGCTGCCGAGCATGCCCGACAAAAAGCCCAGCAATACGCATAGCGGCACGAGGAAGAGCGCCCAGCGAATGAAACTTGCGCGCAGCTGCCCGCGCGACGCCAGCATGTTCATTTATCTGTCCCGTCAGCGATTCTTTTCATGTGCCTTGTGGCGGCGCCTCGAGCCCGAGGCAATGCGCGCACGCAAACCGTCCCAAGTCAGAACCTCAGCATGATGTTGCGCGCAAGTGCAGGCGATGAGGAATGGACAGCCTTCAGGACCTTCACCATTCCGACATTCGCCTCGTCCTGCCCCTTCTCCAAGGCCTGGACGATCTGTCGTGCGCATTCTTCCGGCGCCATCTTCCTGTTTGTCCGCCCGGCAGTCATCTGCGTATCGACCACCGGAGGAAGGGCTTCGATCACCGCGATACTCGTATCGGCGAGCTGTGCGCGGATCGCCTGCGTATAGCTTCGGAGCGCCGCCTTGGTCGCGCAATAGACCGGACCGCCAGCGCGCGGAGCGATGGCAAGGCCGCTGGTGACGTTGACGATCGCTGCTTCGGGGCGCTGCTTCAGGCGGGGTACGAGGGCAGTGATCAGGCGAATGGGCGTATTCAGATTGGCGTAGATGCAATCGTCGGCAGCATCGGCATCGGGCACTTTTTCACGAAAGTCATGGTCCACCCCCTGCCCGGCGTTATTGACCAGCACGTCCAGTTCGCGGTCGCCCAGCGCTTGCAGGATACGCTCCGCCCCCAACGGCGTGTGCAGATCGGCTTCGATCGCCTCGAAGCCGGCTTTGCGCTTAGCTTCCAGCCGCTTGAGCGAGCGGCCGGTTACGATCACTTCGGCCCCCTTCACTTTCAACTGGTGCGCCATCTGCTCGCCGATGCCTGCAGTGCCTCCGGTAAGGAGCACGCGCTTTCCGGTCAGTTCCATCAGGCTTTCACGATTCCTTTCTCGACAAGACTGCGCACCGTGTCTTCCAGCGTCTGTTCCGCGGGGATGAACGTGAAGCCCAGAACGTCTTCGGTATGCTTCCCGGAAACATCGCGGACATTGCCCAGTTCGCCCTTGATCTGCTTCATTTCGTCCATGAACAGGGCGAGTATCTTCACCAGCCAGTCGGGCATGGCCCGGCCAGGCACCTTGCCCGCATGCTCGGGTACGCGGGTGCGAACGATTTCGGCCATTTCGCGAAGCCAGAGGAATTTCTGCGATGTCGGGAAGCGTTCCCCGCGCACCTTTTGCGCCGGTGCCTCGATCGCGCTGACATGCGCTTCGGCCACATCGCGGACATCGGTCACGCAAATACCCATGTCAGGGATCAGCGGGATCGACCCATCGATGATCTTCTTCACCAGTTCGACGCTGGTCGACATGTCGTCGTCATAGACCGGGCCGAACACCGCCACCGGATTGACCGAGCAGAACGTCATTTTCGGCGCATGGACTGCCACCCAGTCGCGTGCGGCGCGTTCTGCCACGGTCTTGCTTTCGATATAGGGTGGAACGCCCGCAGTCAGGTTCGTCCAGTCGGTGTAATCGAAATGATCCTTGTCCGGGTGGCCATAGGCAATCGCTGCTGCGCTGCTGGTTTGCACGAACCGTTCGACCCCAGCCTTCTGGGCAAATTCCAGCGCGCGCAGCGTTCCTTCTCGCGCAGGGATGACGAGTTCGTCCTTGTCTTTGGGGACGGCCAGGGGAAAAGGCGATGCAACATGGGCAACCGCGTCGCAGCCGGTGTTGGCGTCGGCCCAGCCATGGTCGCTCAGCAGGTCGGCCTCGAATATCTTAAGGCGATCGCCCGCATCGCTCCAGCGGGCACGCAATTTCGGTTCGCTTTTCGCCGCATTGCGGACGGTGGTGTGGACGACATAGCCCTTGGTCAGCAGCTGTTCGACGACCTCGCCGCCGATGTAGCCCGTGCCACCCGTTACCAGTACTGTCCCCACCATCTTCCGCGTTCCCCGTATCTTTTGTTAAACGAGAGGCTAGGAGCAAAGGCTACGTCAGGCAACGGACAGGCGCATGAAGCTGGTTGATTTCTGTGTGATAGGCGGGGGGATTGCCGGACTGTCGGCAGCCGCACGACTGGCGCTCCATGGCGTAACGGTGGTGTGCGAAATGGAAGAAGCGCCCGGCGTCCATTCCTCGGGTCGCAGCGCGGCCTTTGCGCATTTCGATATGGATAGCTGGCTTGTGCGCGCGCTTACGGCGGCCAGCATTCCGCTGATGGAAGAACCGGGTGCAAAACCCCACCCTGCCCTGTTCCTCGCACTGGATGGGCAGGAGGCAGCGCTCGAAAAGCTGGAAGCGAACTATCGGGAATGGTCGGACGAGGTCCGGCGCCTGTCAGTGGCAGAAGCGCGCGAGTTCGTCCCGATCCTCAGCGAAAATGCCATCGTCGGCGCGCTTCTCGACCCTGCGGGCCGCAAGCTGGATGCGCATGCGCTGCTCGAAACGCACCGCAAATCGTTGCTGGCGGCGGGAGGGCAAATTGCCGTCAAGGCGCCTGTGACCTCGCTGCATCATGACGGCAACCGGTGGATCGTCGATACCCCGGGCGAAAACTTCGCTGCGCGCGTGGTCGTAAACGCCGCCGGTGCGTGGGCAGACGAAATGGCGGAACTGGCAGGCGTTGCGCCCATCGGCATACAGCCGCTTCGCCGCACGGTTATTACCTTCGACGTTGCTGACGACGTATCCGATTGGCCTTTCACCAAGACTGTCGGACCAGGCTTCTATATCGAACCCGAAGGCAGCGGCCGCCTGCTCGCCTGCCCGATGGACGAACACCCGAGTGCACCTTGCGACGCCCAACCCGAAGAAGAGGACATCGCCCTCGCCGCCTGGCGGGTGCAAGAGGCCACCACGCTCACAATCCCACGAATTGCGAGCAAATGGGCAGGCTTGCGAAACTTCGCCCCCGACCGCCTGCCGGTGTGCGGGTTCGACCCGGCGGCACCGGGGTTTTTCTGGCTGGCGGGCCAGGGTGGTTTCGGCTTGCAAACCTCGCCCGCCATGGCTCTGGCGGCGGAGGCACTGGCTACGGCAGGGCCCTGGCCGGACAATCTGACCAGCGTCGGAGTGGACGCAGAAATGCTCGCGCCGCGAAGGGTTCGGCAAGCTCTGCGGTGATCGCGATACGTCCGCTCAGTCTGCGCTACCCTGTCGCAGTGCTCGGCTCCCGATGTAAAGGATCGCAAACCAGTAGATGGCGATCAGAGCGATTGCGCTCCCCACAATAGGCCAGAAATTCTCGGAAGCGTTTGCAAAGACACCCGCGTCACCGAGCGCTAGCGCACCGTAGAAAATTACCGGTCCGCCAATGATTGCGACCAGCAGCAAGATAGCCACAGTAAGCAAACTGCGGTTACTCGGGCGGAGCGAACTTTTCATACTGTGCGGCATCCAACTTAATTGTGCAGCGGAACTATAGCCGAATTAGTCCGCGCCATCAATTAATTGGAAAGCCACAACAGCACTGCAGGACTATCGCATCAACACGAGTTCTTCCGCCATCGTCGGGTGGATCGCGGTGGTCGCATCGAAGTCCGCCTTGGTCAGCCCTGCCTTCACAGCGATGGCCGCCGCCTGCATCATTTCGGGCGCCTCGGGGGCTATCATGTGGATGCCGACGATCTTTCCGCTGTCGCCGTCGCAGATCATTTTCATCAAGCTGCGCTCGTTGCGGCCCGCAAGCACGTTCTTCATCGGGCGGAAGTCGGACAGGTAGACTTTGACGCTGCCGAGCTTGTTCTTGGCCTCGCCCTCGGTCATGCCGACAGCCGCGATCGGCGGATGGCTGAAGACGGCGCTGGGAATGCAGCTATGGTCAACCGCGACCGGGTCGTGCCCGCCGAACACGGTGTCGGCAAAGGCCTGCCCTTCGCGGATCGCGACGGGGGTCAACTGCACGCGATCGGTGACATCGCCGACGGCGTGGATGTGATCGACGTTCGTCTTGGAAAAGCGATCGACCTTGATCTCTCCATTTTCGCCGAGTTCCACACCAGCCTTGTCGAGGCCCAGTCCTTCCGTGTTGGGAATGCGGCCCACGGCGAACAGGACCAGGTCCGCTTTCTCTTCGTCGCAGTCGCTCATCTTCACGAAATACCCGCCGTCTTCGCACGGCTTGATGTATTCGAATGTGGTGTTGAAGCGGAACTTGATTCCCTTCATCGTGCTGATCTGCAGCAGGCGGTCGCGCACCGCCTCGTCATAGCTGCGAAGCAGGCGGTCTCCGCGATTGACGATGTGAACTTCGCAGCCGAATTCATTAAAGATACCGGCGAATTCGTTGGCGATATATCCGCCGCCGGCAATGATGATCTTCTTTGGCAGTTCGTCGAGGTGAAACGCTTCGTTCGAACTGATGGCATGTTCCGCCCCCTGGCATTCGGGCATGCGCGGACGTGCGCCGGTTGCGATCAGGATGTGCTTCGCGGTGACCGTCTTGCCGCTCGCAAGGGTGATTTCGTGCGGGCCGGTAATTTCGGCACGTTCATGGAAGATGGTGACGTCATGCGTCTCGAGCGTGTTCGTATACGCACCTTCGATCCGTTCCACATCGGCCAGGACGTTGTCGCGCAGTGCCTTCCAGTCGAACTTCTTGCCTTCGATTTCCCAGCCGAATTTCTGGCAGTCTTCCAGGTCTTCAGCGAAGTGGGCACCGTAAACGAGCATCTTCTTGGGCACGCAGCCGCGAATGACACAGGTGCCACCGACGCGGTGTTCTTCGGCAATGGCGACCTTTGCGCCGTGCGCCGCCGATACCCGGCTGGCGCGAACACCGCCCGAACCGGCACCGATGGTAAAAAGGTCGAAATCGTATTCGTCGCGCGGTTCGCTGGCCAAAGCCTGTCTCCAATCTGCTTTCGCTGCCGCACTTGGGGTATCCACGGTCGCAGGACAAGGCCCGGCGCGCCAACTCGCGGGAACCGGGACGCGCTCCGGCCCATTGAAGGAGAAGTCCCTCGGGAGGGGATGCTGCCAATACCCGGACCGAAAACGCGGGAGACAGCATGAAAGAACCGATTGCGGACATCGTCGAAGGCGGGACCCGGATCCTGCCCTATCCCTGGAACCTCATTGCCTTCGCGATAGCGGCGACCGGTGTTGCCTTGCTGGTG
>CATMNW010000010.1 GCA_950071875.1 uncultured Erythrobacteraceae bacterium
CGGCCGGCCATGCGCACCGAGGATTGCAGGAAGATGAAGCGGGTTACTTTGCACAAACGCACATCGTGCGGGGAACAAGCGCGGTCACAGCAGCCTGCATGCTGGTGGCAAAGCGACATTTCGATGCCGTTGGTGGGCTAGACGAGGATGCGCTTGCCGTGGCTTACAACGACGTGGACCTTTGTTTGAAGCTAAGGATGCGCGGACTGGTCAACATCTACACCCCGCTTGCCACACTCATTCACCACGAAAGCAAGTCGCGAGGGCTCGACTTCGCGCCAGAGCACCTTGAACGCTACATGCGCGAACTCGCGGTGTTCCAGCAGCGGTGGGGGGCCGCGGAGGTGGTAGATCCGTGGCACCATCCGCAGCTAAACAGACAAAGCGAAGTGTTCAACTGACGTGCGGCTCGTCTAGAGACCGACCACGTCGATGAAGCTGGCAGTGTTCGGCACCTTGCCAGCCAGGTCAGCAAAGTCGGAGTGGCGAACCAGCACGCAGATGACATCTGCCTGAGACAAGGCCCCATCGATGGTGGCCAAAGTTACAGGCTTGTCTGCCAGGCTCGCGGGCAGCGCATCGATATGTGGCTCAACGGCCAACACCTGACATCCAAGATCGGCAAACCTCTCAGTGATCTGCAGGGCCGGGCTTTCTCGCAGGTCATCAATGTCTGGTTTGAAGGCGAGGCCCATGCAGGCGACCTTGATATCCGCCATGCTGCGCGAAGTATCCGCCGAAAGCGCGGCAAGCACTGCGTCCTTACCCTTCTGCAGCACCCAGTCGGGCTTGGCGTCGTTCACCTCGCGTGCGGTGCGGATCAGCCTGGCCTCTTCCGGTGCGGAGGAAACAATGAACCAGGGGTCCACCGCGATGCAATGTCCGCCGACGCCGGCTCCGGGCTGCAGGATATTGACGCGCGGATGGCGATTGGCGAGCGAGATCAGCTCCCAAACGTCGATGCCAAAGCGATCGCAGATCGTGCTCAGTTCGTTCGCAAAGGCGATCTGCACGTCGCGCGAGCTGTTCTCGGTCAGCTTGCACATCTCGGCCGTGCGTGCATCGGTGATCACGCAGTCGCCGCGCACCACCTGCTTGTACATCGCTACTGCCATTTTGCTGGCGCGCTCGGTCATGCCGCCGATGATCCGGTCGTTCGAGATCAACTCGCTCAGCACATGGCCTGGCAACACGCGCTCCGGGCAGTGCGCGATCTGGATATCGGCATCGTCGCCCGCTGCCTGCGGAAAGGTGAGATCAGGGCGGGCATCGGCGAGCCATATGGCCAGCTGTTCGGTGGCCCCAATGGGAGAGGTGCTCTCGAGCACGACGAGATTGCCTGGCACCAGCACCGGGGCGATCATGCGGGCTGCTGACTCGATATAGGAAAGATCGGGCTCGTAGTCTTCCCTGAACGGCGTGGGCACGGCGATGATGAAGGCATCTGCGGGTTCGGGCTCCAGCGTTGCGTGGAGGCTTCCTTCCGTGACGACCTTGTGGACGACACCATCAAGATCGGGTTCGACCAGATGGATCTTGCCGGCGTTGATCGTCTCGACCACATGCGCGGACACGTCGACCCCGATAACCTTGGTGCCATGTGCGGCAAACAGTGCTGCGGTCGGCAGGCCAATGTAGCCTAGCCCGACCATCGAAATACGTTCAAACATCAGTGAGTTGCCCTTCTTTTCAGCCGGGGGTCAGGGAATCGGCGATGCGCGCCGAAGCCTTGCCATCACCGTAAGGATTGAGCGCGCGGGCCATGACGTCATAGGCCTCTTGATCGTTAAGCAGCGAAAGCGCACCGGAGCGGATCTTTTCCGCATCAGTGCCGACCAGTCGCACGGTCCCTGCGTCTACCGCTTCGGGCCGTTCAGTAGTGTCGCGCATCACCAGTACCGGCTTGCCGAGCGAAGGTGCCTCTTCCTGAACGCCGCCGGAGTCCGTGATGATGAAGTGCGAGCGACGCATCAGCCAGACGAACGGCAGGTATTCCTGCGGTTCAATCAGGTGGACATCCTGTGTATCACCGAGAATGCGGTTTACCGGCGCCTGAACGTTGGGATTGAGATGCACGGGATAGACGATCTGCGCATTGCCCAGTTCGCTGATATCGCGCAGCGCGCGGCAGATGTTTTCGAACCCTTCGCCAAAGTTCTCACGGCGATGGCCGGTAACCAAGATCATGCGACGATCAGGATCCAGGAAGGGAAAACGCGACTCTATCTGGCCGTCGAGCGCCGGGTCGTGATCCAGCCGTGCCACCACTTGGTGCAGTGCGTCGATCACGGTGTTGCCAGTGACAACGATATTTGCGTCGGCAACGTTTTCCTTCAGCAGGCTTTGCCGTGCAGTTTCTGTCGGGGCGAAATGCAGGTCGGCCAGACGACCCACGATCATGCGGTTGGCTTCCTCTGGCCAGGGTGCGAAGAGGTTGCCCGTCCTGAGACCCGCTTCGACATGGCCGACGGGAACCTGCGCATAGAAGGCCGCCAATGCACCGGCCATCGTCGTGGTAGTGTCGCCATGGACGAGCAAGCGGTCGTATGCTCCTTCTTTCAGGACATTGCGCAAGGCGAGAATTATGTTGGCGGTGATATCGGTCAGATCCTGACCCGGCTTCATGATGTCGAGATCGATATCCGGCACAATTTCGAACAGTGACAGAACCTGATCCAGCATTTCGCGGTGCTGTGCCGTCACGCAGACATGCACGTCCAGCCCCGATCTCTCCTTCAGCCGATGGACTACTGGAGCCATTTTAATTGCTTCGGGCCGGGTGCCGAATACCACCAGGATTTTCAAAGCAGTTCCTCTCGTGCGCAATGATCCGTGGGCGAGGCGCTTTGCGCAATTTAAAGTGAGATACAACCCTTGCAGGGTTTCGGAGGGCTAAAAACGAGAAGCTAGGCGCACGCTGTCCCCAATAAAAAGCTATTGTCGCAGCGCTGTGATTGGCGCAACTTTCGCACTATGGTCGCTGGATGATTACGGATCAGCTTAAACCGGCACCAAGCTTCACCCACAAAGACAATGCAATGGAAGACCAAGCGCGAACAAGTAATATCGCACGTGGGCTTGCAAAGGCTGCGAACCACCTTGCAGCCACCAATGAAACATCCGCTTTTGCGCTTATAGGCGAAGCCTTAGCTTTAGGCCCTGACAGTCTTGTATTGGCGACGAACTGCTTGCTGTCGCTACGATGTTTGGACGCCACTCGGCTGGAGAAGGCTGCGGATCTCGCACGAGCTCATATCTACGATTATCCAGAGTTGACTATAGTCCTTCGCGAGCTTGAAAAGGGTCCTCTTCGCTCGATTGCCCTTTCGCGCCGACTTGACAGCACACAGCATCTGCATAGTCCAGCCATTCCGGGGCGCATAGCATATGTCCTTCACAGCTCACTTCCTCATGCGAGTAATGGCTATGCCATGCGCAGCCATGGCATAGCCAAATCGCTCACTGAGCGGGGTGCCGATCTCTTCTGTCTGACTAAGCCTGGCTTTCCGTTCGATCTTAATCGGTATCAGGATGAATACGATAGGCTTGCGCGTATGGATATGGTGGAGGGTGTCGATTACCATCGTGTCGCGCAGCCCCGGCAGCGCGATTTTCCTCGTCACCCCTGCGACATTACTGCTCACGCGTCGATCCAGTATCTCGAGCGTGCCGTTGATGCCTTCGTGGACAAATTTACAGAGGTGCGTCCTTCCTGCGTGGTCGCTGCTTCTAATTTCGTCGTTGCATTGCCCGCGGCGATTGCAGCCCGCAATTTGGGTCTGCCGTTCGTATACGAAGTGCGCGGCTTTTGGGAGATTACGCGCGATTCCCGTGCGCCGGGCTATCTGCAGAGTTCTGCCGGGCAATTGGAGGTTTTTTTGGAAACTGCCGTGGCCAGGGCTGCGGATAAGGTCATAACCCTCACCAGGCCGATGCGCGATGAGCTAGTGGCACGAGGCGTTCGCGCCGAGCGCATTACCCTCGCGCCAAACGCCTGCAACGTTGAAGATTTCGTACCGGGTCCGCGAAACGAAGCCTTGCAGACGCGTCTCGGCCTCGATCCAACAGTGACGGTGATTGGCTACGCCGGATCGTTCACACCGTATGAGGGCTTGGATGACCTCGTGCTGGCGTGCGGGCGGATCAAATCTCGGGGGACGAAGTTTCGACTGTTGCTGGTGGGCAGCGAGCCGGCTGATGAACACGGAGGATTCCCCGTGACCGACCGCATCCGTGAGTTGGCGCGTCGCAACAATATCGAAGACTGGCTTATAATGCCTGGGCGGGTTCCGTATAACGAGGTGGCGGAATGGTATTCACTGATCGATATCGCGCCTTTTCCACGCAAGTCCTTGGCGGTTACCGAACTGGTCTCCCCGCTCAAGCCGCTAGAGGCGCTGGCCATGGAGAAGGCCATCGTGGTTTCGTCGGTTGGCGGCATGCGTGAAATGGTGCGGGATGAAGAGACCGGGTTGGTCTTCGCGAAGGATGACGTTGGAGCGCTGAGCGACGCGCTGTCCCGACTGATAAAGGATGCGGCGTTGCGCAGAAAGCTAGGCGAGGCGGGCCGCGCTTGGGTCGCTCGAGAGCGTGGTTGGAGCAATGCTACAGAAGCCTTTCTCAACGTGGTTGCTTGTCTGACCCAAGGCGCGAGGAGTTGATTTGCGCTTCGGCTTGCTTCACCTAGCTATGCCAACTAAAGCCCCGGCGTAAGGCGTTGGACGTGCTGGCATTTGCCGAGAGACCGTCAATGCTGCGCCACTAAACCATTTCAAAGTTAAGGAAGCTGATTGCATGACGCAGGTGTCTCCAGATTTCGATCAGGCCGCTGTGTCTAAGTTGCGGGAAGCTGCGCGGTTTCTCGGAAAGTCGGCGCGATGGGCTTCCGAGAAAGAACTGCTACTCGATCTTTGCGAAATCTCGTCAGATAATGCTACGCTTAAGGCACTCTATTGGGCTGCCATGCGAGAGTTCGACCTGTATGAGGCCGCCCGGGTTGTAGGAGAGCTTCAAGCTCGAGCCCATAGTAACGGGCGGCTGAAAGAGTGGTTGCTCAAGACAAAGGATGCGCCAATCGGCGGTTTACCCTTGGTTGACGAGATGAACGATCGGAGCAAACTCAAGTCCTTCGAGCCTGCGCCGGGCCGAATCCTATATGTCCTGCACAATTCTTTGCCCTACTCATCCGGGGGTTATGCCACGCGGGCTCACGGCTTTGCCAAAGCGTTGCAACAATGCGGAATGGATCCAATCTGCATCAGTCGTCCGGGATATCCGCATGACACTGCCGGCGATCATATTGGTAGAGAATTGCCGAATGCCGACGAAATCGACGGTATCTCCTACTGCCGGATAGTCTCACCGTCGCGCAAAGGTCTGAGCGGGCCGCCATACATGGCCAAGGCCGCCGATGCGCTGTGCGACATGATCGAGGAATATCGGCCAATGGGTATTATTGCCGCGTCTAACTTCCTTACCGCAATGCCTGCTTGTGTTGCCGCCCGTCGCTTTGGGTTGCCGTTCATATACGAAGTGCGTGGTTTCTGGGAAGTGACGCGTCTCTCGCGGGAGCCTGACTATGTAGGCACTTCCAATTATAAATTGCAGGTTTTTTTTGAAACGGAAGTTGCAAAGGCGGCTGACCATGTCCTCACGCTGACTGGGCCGATGCGCGAGGAATTGATGGCGCGTGGAGTGGATGGAGAGCAAGTCACACTTGCGCCTAATGCCTGCGACCCATCGCAATTCTCCCCTCGTTCTCGGGATCAGGGTTTAGCTGCTAACCTTGGCATACCCAGCGATGTTCCTGTGATCGGTTATATTGGTTCGTTTGTGCAGTATGAGGGTCTTGAGCACCTTGTTGAAGCCGCTGTGCAGTTGCGGGATCGTGGGTATGATTTCCGCCTCATGCTGGTGGGCAGCGAGAACGCTTCAGGCAATGATCGGGGGCCGATCACTAAGGAAATCTGGCGGATTGCAGAAGCGGCCGGACTAGGCGAACGACTGATAATGCCCGGTCGTGTTCCCCATGACCAGGTTGATGCCTATTATTCTCTGATCGATATCGCACCGTTCCCGCGCAAGCCCCAACCCGTCACCGAGATGGTCTCTCCCATGAAGCCACTTGAAGCCTTTGCTATGGAAAAGGCGGTGGTGGTTTCGTCGGTCAAGGCGCTTCGCGAAATGGTGCAGCATGATGTGACCGGCCTGATTTTCGAAAAGGGCAATATTGGCGCCATGGCCGACACTCTGGCGCGTCTGATCGATGATCCTGCGCTTCGCCAGCGATTGGGAAAGGCGGGCCGAACTTGGGTGGAGCAAGAGCGGACTTGGAGACGCACGGCTGAGAAGGCGCTTGCCGATCTTTCTGCGCGAAATGTACCTGTTTATCCGGCCGGGACGCCTGTGCCTGCAGCTGAATTTTCAGATGGCGAGGTGCCAACCGCGAAGAAAAACCAATCTTCCGACGCAAGTCCGCTGTATATTGATGCCGATGGCGTGCCCAACATGTCGGCTGGTCAGGCCAAGGTTTACGACCGCGTCAAGGCAAAGTTCGACGCTCGCGACAAGAAGGACGGAAAGGTTAAATTCTCACGGCACGACTGGTTGCGGACTAAGACGGCCTTTGCACTGTTTGGTAAGGCGCGCAATCCTATCGACATTGGGATAGGCCAGGGGCAACTGATCAATCTATTTTGCGAGATGCCTTATTCCACTTCAGTGGTCGGTGTGGACCGGGTCAAGAATACCAAGCTGATAGCACCCAGGTCTGAAAAATACGATTTTGTGAGCCTCGATATAACGCAGTCGTTTCCGCCTGATCTGATGCGCTCCGATATCACCATCGCAATGGAAATCTTCGAGCATTTAGATGCCGATAAGCTCTCCGGTGCCATCGCTCGATCGCGCGCGAGCAGCCGCTTCGGAATGCTCTTTGCTTCGGTGCCATATCAAGAGAAGCATCCGCTATACCATCACGATAAACCGTTCGGTCACAAGCAATCTTTTGACGATGCCAAGGTGTATGAATGCTTCGGCGATGAGGCTATTTGGACCAATTTCAATAATCTCTGGTATTTGATTTTCATGTCGGAGGGTTTGGAGACGCAAGGCAGCGTAAGCTTCGAGCATTTTGCCAACCTCACTAGGAAGACATTTGATGCGAGGATGGCATCTGAAAGTGAACGGGTCGGTGCGTAAGCCATATAGGTCGGTACTTCTTTTCCTCTCTTGCGGGGGACACACGTGAGTTCGGCACCCTACATGCCGGAAGCGGAGACTGCATTTCTTCGGATGTTATACCGCAAGGCCCGGGTTATCTTGGAATATGGGGCAGGAGGATCGACGCATCTTGCGGCGCAAATGCCCGACAAATTGGTCATGAGCGTTGAATCTGATCTCGAGTGGACCCGGTCGCTAAGGCGCGAACTGGCAGACGCGCAATCGACGGCCATCCTGCAACACGTGGATATTGGTGAGACCGGCCCTTGGGGTCGCCCGCTCAATGCAGCAAACTGGCGGAACTTTCATCGGTACCCCAATTCGGTATGGGACGAGCCTTGGTTCAGGCAACCGGACGTCGTCCTTATCGATGGTCGGTTCCGCACCGCTTGCCTCGCGACCGTTATCCTGCGTACCAAGAAAAGTGTGAGGGTGATGTTTGACGACTACGGTGTGCGAGATAAGTATCGGCTCGTGGAACGTGTCATCAAGCCGTGGCAGATGATTGGTCGGATGGCTGAATTTCGTGTGAAGCCAGATAACTACTCTCCCGATGATATCGGTTTTTTGATAGAGCAGTATTTTCAGGGAACGATACATGGGGAGGGTGAGAAGGCGTATCGCGTGCCAGAAATGCGCAAGAAAAAAGACCTTAGGACATAAGGGAGATAAACAGTGATGCCCTTTCTCCAGTTTTGGCATTTGCGTGGATTTGCCGCTATAAATGTTCGAATAATTGCATGCCGAATTCGGCTTGAATGCAATAGTCGTTAAATAGAGAATAGCGAGCCAGTTCAGAATATGAGCACCCCTACGTCAAATAACGATAGCGAAATGCCACAAATCGCTGAGGAAACGAAAGATCGTCAGGTCGACCCACAGGCGAAAGACGAAAGAATTGGTGATGACCTTGAATTCGCGCGGAAAGAAATAGCAAAGTCGCGTGAATCCGAAGCGAGTGCATTTCGTAAACTGGATACACTTAAATCGAGAATGTTCGACGTGAGCAGCAGGCTGGCTGATCTCGAAGCTGAGTTGCAAAATGAGCGTGATGCCAATAAACTAAAAATCTCTAATCTAGAGAAAGAGTGCGGCGATCTAGAGAAAGAGTGCGGCGATCTAAAGAAAGAGTGCGCCAATTTAGAGAAAGAACGCGACCAGTTCGTTTTGATGGCTTCCAACTTAACTGAGGAGCGAGAGAAATTCGAAGTTGCTCTGGCTGCCGAGCGCGAAGAGTTGCGCAATAAATCGACGCAACACGCCGACCTTGAAGAGCGCTACCTGAACCGATTGGCGGACATCGCCGAACTTGGCCATGCCATTACGCGCAAAGAAGTCCAGTTGACTAGAGTGACGGCGCAGCATGAGTATGTTGCGCTGCGTAACCATATAATTAGCACACTGACGCCAACCAAGGAAAGGCTGCACCGGGCAATAACCAAGCCGTTCTATTCAAAGGCACGCAGACGCGCAGAGAAGGCAGTGGCCAGCGAGATCGCGATGGTTGCGCAAAGCGGCTTGTTCGAAGCCGGGTGGTATTGCGAAAACTATCCCGATGTCGCGCAAAGCGGCGGTGATCCATTGCGCCATTTCGTGTTGCATGGCGCATATGAGTTGCGAGACCCTGGCCCGGCTTTCAGCGCTTTCAAGTATCATCAGAAGTACCCCGATGTAACCGAAGCCGGAGCACCGGCTCTACTACACTATCTGCGTAATGGCCGATCCGAGGGTCGGCTTGCATTCAAGGTGTGCGAAGACTCGTAAACTTCCCTTCATTGCCGGCTCATGACAGCGCTTGCTCTTGGATTGCGCGGGCGCGCTGGCGGGCAGTTCGGCTCATCCTGTGCAATTGGCGCCTCGCCACATCTAGCGCCAGCACCACATCGGCAACGCTCGCCACGCAGTCAGCAGGGGCCACAATACCAGTCTCGCCGTCGATCACCAGAGAGGGGGGAGCACCTCGATCATAGCAGACAACGGGCCGGCCAGCTGCCATCGCCTCCACCACGGTCCGTCCGAAGCTTTCGGCGAAGTGCGATAGGCTTGCGATCACGTCCACCTGAGCCATCGCGTCCAACGGAGTGGCAGCGTAGTCGCAAATCTCAAGGTTGTGAGGCAGAGGCTTAAGGAACTGCAGATCTGGCGATTGTGGGCCGATCAGAAGGAACCGAACGGCAGGCCCCATGGTGGCAACCATCCGCGCCACTTCCGCGAAGTCGCCAATCCCCTTCTTGGTTATGTTGCTGCTGACCAGGCCAACCTTCAGTATTCTGGAAGGAGTAAACGGCAGATCGAACAGCCTTTCGTCTACCGCATTCGGGCGAACGGTGCTTCTTTCAGGGCACTGCAGCCAGTCGCTCACCACCTGTGACGGCATGATGAAGCGATCAGCCTGGTCCAGAAGGGTTTGCCGCAAGGTCTCTGGCCCGATGCTCAGGGTGCGACACAAGGCAAAGTCTTCTGCAGGCATTTCCCGCACATACATGACGCTCGGAAGGCCCTCGGCGCGCGCTGCAAGCAGTGGGGCCTCTTGCATGAGGGTGTTCACATGCATTTCGCATGGCCGGTGTTTGCGGATTAATCTCCGGATCGCTTCGACTGTTTCTTCGTCTGCCGGGTGAAGGCCGTGGCGCCAGCGTTGCGGCAGAACTTCTACGGCGTTCGATATCTCAAGCAGCTGCGCAAGGTACTCAGGGTTATTCAGCGAAGGCAGCACCACAACAGGGACGAAGCCATCACGAGCCACGCGTTCGACCATGTCTAGGAAGCTGCGCTCCGCTCCGAACAGGGTTTTCCCTGACGTATGGGCGAACAGCAATATGCGTCCGCGATGCCCGAAGCCTTCGGCGGGTCTGCCTTCGAAAGTCGGCAGAGCCGAGGCGCCGTTGTCTTGGCCCTGGCACAGGTAGTGCAGTAGAGGATTGTCATTCGGGCCAAGCGCGTGTGCCTTGCGATATGCGCTGGTGCTGAACAGCGGGCCGGGATCGCGATCCTCCGCAGCCCCGGCGGCAAGATAGTGGCGGCCAGCGCCAATACCTGCCTGCAAGACATCGGGATAGGCCAGCGCATACCAATCGTCGTTTAGCAGGGCAGACGTTCCGAGAAGGTCGAAGTCGGTAGCCGGTCCTTCCTGGTCTCCTAAGGCGATTTCCGAAGGGACACGGAACGGGCGCCGCGTGGGTTTCTGTTCGAGAAGCAGATCGGCAGGGCGCTTGGCCATGCTGTGCCAGTGATGCGCGGCTTCCATGTAATCGTTCCGCACGCCCCTGAACTGGGTTCGCAGATGCGTTGCGCTTGTACTCGTCAGAGATTCCGGCGTAGTTCGTCCGAACGCTAGCGGAATGCCAGGGCAAACCTCACGGATAGCGCGCGGGCCAAAAGCACTGAGAATGCGGTAATAGTATTCGGAGTCCGCGTTCACGCGGACACGATCCCAATAGCCGAGCTTTTCGCGCAGCTCGGCGCGGAGCATCAGCGAAGAAACGTTACGATGGGTCCAGCCGTCTTCGATGCGCCAGCGTGTGAACTCCAAGTTGTTGCTCGCGCGGGCCCAGTGCGAGACCGAAGCCTTGAGTGCCTCGTCTTCCAGCAGTGTACTTGCCTGCATCTCGATTTTTTGCGGATGAGACCAGTCGTCCGAGTCATGGACAGTTATGAAAGTCCCGCGCGCTTCGGCCATGCCTGCGTTACGGGCTGCATAGGCGCCCCGGTTGCGGCCGAGCTCTATCACCCTGACGCGTGCATCCTGAGTGGCAAGGGCCTGAGCCACTTCCAAACTGTTGTCAGTCGACCCGTCATTGACCAGCAGCACTTCCATGGACGACCAGCTTTGAGCCAGCAGTGAGTGGACGGCGGAGGGCAGCAAATCGGCAGCATTGAAGACCGGCACGATCACGCTGACCAGTTCTGAGCTTGTTGCAGGTTCAGGTGCTGTGTGCGATGTCAGCCGATCAAACACCGGAGCAGTTCCGGCGGCCAGACTTAACGGCATCAACCCGCTGTCTTGATAGACCTGCGCCAAGATTTCAGACAGCGTTTCGCGCGGCTGCTTTTCGAGGATTGCCAGCGAGAACCTTGCCAGAGCGAGGTCCGGACTGGTCCCGAAGAGCGTGCTCGCGAAGTCAATGAAAGTCTGCGCGTTCTTGATATCGCCTATGGCAAGGCACGCTTCGACCCCCAGAAGGTATGGTCCGGGATGCGCCAGTTCAGGAACACTTCGTTGAAGCTTTAAATAAGCCAATATCGCTTCGTAAGCACGATCCCAATGCTGCTGGCTGGCAAACCAGCGAGCCAGAATCCAGGCTGCTCCGGCCCTCTCCGCGGGGGACCCTTTGTGGAGTAGCTGCTGGAGACGGGGAAGAACGCGATCGGGCAAACCTCGCCATAGCCACCGGTCCAGCTCTAAGGCGTGAACTGCGGCCCCGGCTTTGTCACTGGATTGCAGCCAGGCGAATGCCTGAACTCGACTGTCTTGGCCTAATCTTGCGACCGAACTTGCGCTTGCCCTGGGCATCTCGAGTGACGTTAGGTCAGCGGACGACAATCTGCTTTCCCAATGTGGAGGTAATGAACCAGCGCCGGCCAGCCAGCTTTCGCGACATCGGGATTTGCAAGATAATAGGCCATGGTTTCGAAATCTGCACTCGGATCTAACCCATCAAAAGCCCCGGCTCGAACGTAATATTCTGCCGCGGCCATGCTATCCGGCAAGGTTAAAGAATATCTGTCTGCAAACCATCGCCAGTCGAACAACGGGCTGTCTGCCACCATGCGAACTTGGGATTTAATCGCGGGCTGGCTACTCCCTGGGCCCTGTAACTGCATCCGGTATGACGCGTGCACGAGCGCTATCTCAATGTCATGGCGGCGATGCAGATCCCTGATTTCGCGCCTCAGCAAGCGCTGAACGCTCAGGTCGAACCGATCGCTGTCACTGCTCATGGGCGCCCTCGCAGAGCGAACTGGGTCACTCGAAGTATGGGGCCAATCGGTCTCGGTAAACGCGCAGACACTTTAAAGCGCCTCATACACCGCAATCGCTTCGTTCACATCTTCGTACATCTGCGCCACCCCGTTATCCAGCACGATGGCGCGGTTGCAATATTGCCGGACCGTCGGCAGACTATGAGATGCAAGCAAGAGCGCGCGATCGCGGCGACCTTCGAAGAAGTGCTTCTTGCACTTTTCGCGGAAATTCTTGTCGCCGACCATGATCACTTCGTCGATCAGGTAGCATTCAAACTCAATGGCAAGGGACAGCGCAAAGGCGAGCCGCGCACGCATGCCGGATGAGTATTGTTTCACGGGCATATGTAGGTTGACGCCGAGTTCGGTAAATTCTTCCACGAAAGCACGCATTTCGGAGTAGGGCTTGTCATAGATGCGAGCGATGAAACGGGCGTTGTCGTATCCCGTTAGGCTACCTTGGAAACCTCCTGAAAACCCCAGCGGCCACGAACAGCTCATCTTTCGGGTGATCTTGCCTGAGGTTGGCATCTCCACGCCCCCGATCAAGCGGATCAACGTCGACTTCCCGGCACCATTGCGGCCCAAGAGGCCGATTCTTTCCCGGGGGTTGATGCTGAAATCGACGCCGCAAAGTACCGACTTCGTAACCTTTCCGACATGGTATTCTTTATAGATATCGCTGCAAATGATCATGATACGGTAATCATGCGCCTCACACGTCGGCACAAGGTAAGCCCGACCAGCAAGAGGACAAGTGAGACGCCAAAGGCCTTGGACAAATCATAATAGGGGGTAATCAAGTCGCCGAACACGCCATAGCGCATCAGTTCCATTCCCGACGCCATTGGTGACCACATCAGCACTTCGCGCATTGTCGGCGTCAACCATTCCGCCAAGTTGAACACTCCTGAGAACGGAATAGCAATGTAGACGCTGACCGGGACCAGTTTCTCTATCACTTCCGACATTTCCGACAAAGGAGCCAGCGCTGTCGAAATGGACATTACGAAGAATACATAGACAAACCAGCCCAAAATGAGCGAGCCTACATTCGCTGGAATTGGGAAACTTCCGAAGAAATACAGTACCGTGCCTGCGAAGATGTACGCAGTCATGGCCCCGATTGCTTCGATCGTTACGCGCACCAATATGAAATCAAGTATTTTGACCTGACGGTGATAAAGCAAGGCGCTGTTGCTCTGAAAGATTTTGGCCGACCGTCCAAAAGAATGTCGCAGAAAGGTCAATGGGATATATCCAGTCACAACGAAGGCAACCACGCTGATACCTCCCTTGTCGACACCGCGGATAAAGGTCCATACGAAGCCAACCAACCCGGCAAATAGTAGAGGTTCGGCCACGATCCATAAGAAACCGATATTGTCGCGTCCAAACCGGGTAACAAGCTCGCGGACAATTAAAGCCTTAATGACCTTAACCTGTACACGAAGGCCCTGAGAGAAGCTCTTCATTGCCTAACTTTCCGGCGCATGCTCGCGAATGCCAACGGCCAGCATCCAGCCCACCAGATAGACACACAGCGAGGCGAAGATTACCGCCAGAATGCTCTTCAGGCGGTTCGGAAGAATGGGAGCATCGGGAAGGTTCGGTTCGACAACGCGCTCCAGATAGTACTGTTGCTGCTCTGCTTCGACCCGCGCCTGCTCGAAAGAGGAGTTCGCTACGGTCAAAAGTTGCGTTGCAAACTCCTGCTCGACAAGCAGGTTTTCGTATTCGGAAAGTCTGGAGGCGAGGCCGTCGCTGGTGCCCACTGCGCGACTGGTCTGCGAATCGATCTGTTGCCGGGTCGCCGCGATGCGCTCCCGAATTGCGGGGATCGACGGGTGATTGGGAGCCGTGCGCTGTAACTGCGAGAGCTGCGCTCGCAAGGCGGTCTCCTGCGAAATTAACTCATTGGACGCCGCCATTACGCCCATGCCTTCCTGCTGTGGGTCAAGGATACGTGCGGTGTTACGATAGCCACTAAGACTGATGCGTGCATCGCGCACCCGCTTCTGCGCCTCGTCGACACGCTCTTCCGCGTCTGCAATCGCCTGCGCATTAACTCTCTCGTTGAGCTGATTGACCAGATCTTCGCTTAATTCAAGAAGCCCTAGGTTGATGGCCTGCGCCTCTTGCGGAGTAAAGGCCTCCACTTTCAACTGGGTGAGGCCGCTGGCCGGATCTGGCATGGCGCTAACTTTTCCTAAGTAGAACGCATATAGATCTTCGAACGATCCTGTCGCCCACAATCGAGGAAAACCGCTGAAAACATCGGCTTCTGCAGAGGAGAAGGCCTCGCGGACCTCCACCTTCTGGGAAAGGTCGGCAAGTGCATCGCGTGAGTGCAGGTAGCCGATGATTTCGCTCGATTGCTCTTGTCCGCTACCGAGACCAGTGCCCTGCAAAATACTGCCGATCGAGACGCTGCTCGCCGATTGCTTGTCAGGCGCCTTGATGACGAAGCTGGATACCGAGACGTAAATATCGGCAGCAACGAAGCCGAAATAAACCGTGCCGAGCAGGGAAGGCAGAACTACAAATGCGCCAAACCAGCGCCATCGCTTGAGAAGGGCACGGAGCTTGTTTTCCGTTGCAGTTTCGCCAGCTTGGCGTTGGAGGTCTGGATCATGGTGCATTGGTAATAATTCAACTCAATCACGGGTAGAGCGAAAAGCGCTTGTCCACTTCGGCTGGCTAAGCCCAAAAGAGGGATCGATAGCAATAGCTTGATGGATCTCTCACAAAGAATTCTGCGCTATAGCGGATGGGTGACTTCTGATTTTGCCATAGGCGCTTTAAACGACGCCGTTAACGCAATGCTCTATGAACGACACGTGTTTTTGCAATCTCGGGCTTGCGTCAGTGGCGGAAGTCCTCACCGGGAAATATCGGATAACCGTTCAAAAAGCATCCGCAGCACGCGGGCTGCTCCACGGCTTCCTCCCTTCGCTTCGCGCAGCAACTGCCAAAAATCCGGTCGCAAGCTGCCCCGTTCATCCAGAGCACAATAGATCCGCCAGTATCGTTCCACGCCCAGCACCCGCGGCATTAGAAACACGCCATGATATCCAAAGCTATCTGCCGGATCTCCAGCGCGCTCCGCGGCGAACGCATCCGCCAGTTCGACAGGGGCAAAGCGCATGCCCTGTTGCTCCAACACCGCTCGGTTGGTTCGGCAGATCGCCACGTCTTCCGGGTGATGGGCCTGAAAGCGGTCCTGACGGCATGCCTCCATCAGGCGACGACTGCGTAACGAAAAGCCGCCATTGCCGACCTCGTGGCGATCGTCGAACTGCGGCCAGCTGGCACCGATATAGTCGTAGTAGAGGAACTCCGCCCGCCAGCGAGCGGAGTCGATCACGTGCCCGTCCCATTGCGCCACTAGGCAATGATCGGTGGCGATATGATCGACCAATTGCGTGAGCATGAAGTGCGAATAGGCTTTGGCCGAGGTCAGCCGCTCTATAGGAACGATTTGGATCGCATCGCCAACTTCCAGCGCGGTATCGGTCGCGTGGGTGCACAGGACCGCCTCGGCAAAGTCCACATATTGCATGCTTGTACGCATGGCCTCGACAGTGGCGGCCACGTTGGTCGAACTGACCGCACATAATGTGACGCTCGGCAACTGCAGACGCTTGCGGGGAGGTGGAGGCATCAGTCCATCGTTGGCCATCAGCTTGCCTAGACTCTTAGCTCAAACTGTTCGCTGAACGGGCTGAGCGCGGGGTGGTGGAACGGGTCCGCCTGACGGCTGCGCCAGTCGTCGTCCGGGCTAGGCTCGTGCACGCTCCAACGGCTGCGCAGGGCTGCTAGCTCTCCGGCCTGACGCTTGGCTCCCACCGGATCACGATCAAACCCCCGTGACACCGATTCATGGTGCACGAGCTGTGCCCGCGGTTCGTAAAGGCTTTGCCAGCCTCGCGCATTCAGCCTCAGACACAGGTCGACATCGTTGAAAGACACGGCGAAATTCTCCGCGTCGAACCCTCCCACAGCAAGGAAACTGCTCTTGCGCATCACCATGCAGGCAGCGGTTACAGCAGAGACGAATTGTGGCAATGCATGGCGGCGGAAGTAACCCGCTTCATCGGGTTTGAGCAAGCGATGCGCGTGTGCGGCTCCCCCCCCAATGCCGAGGACAACGCCGGCGTGCTGGATCCGTCCATCGGGATAAAGAAGTTGCGCGCCCACTGCGCCCACATCGGCGCGCATCGCCTGATGCGCCATCACCGTCAGCCATTGCGGGTCGGTGATCTCGATATCGTTGTTGAGAAAGCATAGGAGGTCGCCCGAGGCTTCAGTCACCGCGCTGTTATTGAGTGCGGCGAAGTTGAATGGCCCATGGTCAACGACAACGCGGGCGAAGTCCGGGTCAAGATCGGCGAGGTAGCGCAGGGTTTCTGGCTCATCGCTCCCGTTGTCGATCACAATGATTTCCTTGCGGCGCGGATAGTCGGTGGCTGCGATACCTTCGAGGCAGGGGCGCAAAAGATCGACTTGGTTGCGGGTCGGCACGATGATGCTCACGCTTGGAAGGCTGCGGCGCTCTTCGGGTGTGAGTTGCAGAGGGCCGGGCCGCTGAGGTTTGGGCCGCCTGTGCCGGTGATACAAGACCTCGCGCAAGTGCACCGGCTGACCCCTACATTCGGCTACCTGCCGGGCAAGACTGGCGGGCCAGTCATCGGCGAGTGGGGCGGTGGTGTCGGCTTTCGACAGGTGTATCAGCGCGGTGCCAGCGAGATAGTCAAAATGGCGGTATAGTTCGGCGTTCCAGTCCGGCTTGAAGTGAGGATCGCGGCGCTGACCGTCTTTGCCCAGCAGGTCGTCGTCGGCATAGATGATCCGGGTGGTATCGGCCGTTTCAGCCAGAGCCTTGCGCATAGTGTCGCCTGCCCCGGTAGCGAGAATGTCGCCAGCGTAGATGGGAAGCACCCAGGTGCCCCGCGCCTGCAACAGCAGCGTTTGCAAGGTGGCATCCGCGCGAGCGGGGGCAAGCCGGGCCGCGATACCCTCTGCCGCGAGGCTGGCCAGCGTTGCCTCCTCTCCGGGGCCACTGCGAACCAGCGCGACGACTGGCAGCGCATCGCTTCGCAAGCGCGGCCCGATCCTGTTCGTTGTGGCCTCCTGCGCCATCCACAAGCGATAGGCGCGCGGTGAGGTGCCGAGCAAAGGCGCGATGGTCAGCCGCGCACGCAAGCGTTTGCCGCACAGTTTCCACCATAACCCACGCAGATAGCGCGCCGGGTTCAACCGCAAAGCATCGAAGTGGACTGCCATCAGCAGGAGCGTAGCGCTGCCACCTTGGGAAACTGCCTGGCGATGGTGAGGCATTTCCTCCGTCATGACTGTCCTCGTGCCAATTCTGCCAGGCCATGGCAATCCAGCTTTGGCCGATCACCTCTTCAGCATCGCCTGCCACCAGTCTTCGTTGGCAAGATACCAGGTAAGCGTGGCGGCAAATCCTTCGGCAAATCTGTTGTGCGGGCGATAGCCCAGCTCGCGCTCAATCTTGCGGCAATCGATGGCATAGCGCCGGTCGTGCCCCGCGCGGTCGGTGACGAAGGTCTTGAGCGAACTGGTCGGTTTGCCCTGGGCAGCGGACGCATCGGGATAGCGTTCGGCCAGCCCGTCGACATCGGAAAAAGCGCGGTCAACCGCCGCACAGATGGCGTCGATCACTGCCATGTTTGGCAGTTCCTCGCCGCCACCGATGTTGTAGACCTCTCCCGGCTTGCCGTTCTCGAGCACCAGTTCGATGCCCCGGCAATGGTCTTCCACGTGCAACCAGTCGCGCACATTCATACCGTCACCATAGATCGGCAGATCGCGACCATGCAAAGCGTTGAGAAGGAACAGCGGAATCAGCTTTTCAGGGAATTGATAGGGGCCATAGTTGTTAGAGCAATTGCTCGTCGAAGTCTCGAGGCCGAAGGTGTGGTGGTAGGCGCGCACGAGGTGGTCGCTGGCCGCCTTGCTCGCCGAATAGGGCGAGTTGGGCGCGTAGGGCGTGGTTTCGCTAAAGGCTGGGTCATTCGGCCCCAGCGAGCCATAGACCTCGTCGGTCGAGACGTGGTGGAACCTGTGCGGGCGGCCCTCGCCCTCGTCGAGCCACACGGTGCGCGCAGCCTTGAGCAGCGAATGGGTGCCATCGATGTTTGTGCTGACAAAGGCATCGGGGCCGCTGATCGAGCGGTCGACATGGCTTTCGGCGGCGAAATGCACCAGCCGGTCGATCCCGCGATCGCGCAGCAGGCGTTCGACCAGCGCTGTATCGCGGATGTCGCCCGCTACAAGTTCGACGCCGTCCAACCCGTCGAGATTGGCGGGATTGCCCGCATAGGTCAGGAGGTCGAGCACGCAAATGGCATCGTCCGGATGCGTCTTGCGCCAGTGATGTACGAAGTTCGCGCCGATAAAGCCGGCACCGCCGGTGACGAGAATCTCAGACATGCGCAGCTTCCTCTTGCAGCATGGTGCGCAGATTGGTGCGCCAGTGAGTGTGCCCGTCGTCGAGAAGGGCGCGCGTCTTGCTGCAATCGAGCAGCGAGAAGGCGGGGCGCGCAGCGGGCGTGGAATAGGCGCTGGTGGGGACTGGAGTGATCGGAATGGCGTTGTGGAGCAGGCCGAGGGTCAAAGATTCTTCCTGAATGGCGACGGCGAAGTCATACCAACTCGCGACACCGGCATCGCTGTGGTGGAAGGTTCCGTTGGCATCCTTCGCCACTAACCCCCAGAGGGTGCGCGCAAGGCCTGGCGCCCAAGTCGGCGCGCCGATCTGGTCGGCCACCACGTTTAGCGCAGGCTTTTCCGCCATCAGCCGCAGCATGGTGCGCACGAAATTGGCGCCGCCTGCGGTGTAGACCCAGGCCGTGCGCACGAGCAGATCGCTGTCGCGCAAGCAGTCTTCGCCCTCGGCCTTGCTGCGGCCATAGACGGAAATCGGGTTGCGGCTGTCGTCGGGCCGGTAAGCTCGGCTGGACGTGCCATCGAACACAAAGTCGGTCGAGACATGAACCAGCTTGCCCCGATGTGCGGCAACGAGAGCGGCGACTGCTCCAGCATTGATCGCGCGGGCCGCGTCTTCGTCGCGCTCGGCCTTGTCCACGGCAGTATAGGCGGCGGCGTTGATCACCAGATCGGGGGCGACTTGCTGGATCAATGCGGCGATGGCGCTCGCATCGGCAAGGTCGCAGTCATCTCGGGTGACCGGATGCAGGTCGACCGTGGAGGGGGCAGTTGCGATCAGGCCGCGCCCCAACTGGCCCTTCGCACCGGTAATCAGGACCTTCATGCAAAAGCCTCCAGATCGCTCAGGCGCGTCCCCTTGGCATCCTTGGCTGAAAGTTGCAGATCGATACCACCGAGCGGCCATTCGATGCCAACATCGGGATCGTCCCATGCCAGCGAGTGTTCGTGCTGTGGCGCATAGGTGGCATCGCACTTGTAAAGGAAGTCGGTATCGTCCTCGAGCGTGAGGAAGCCGTGGGCAAAGCCCTGCGGCACCCAGAACATGCGCTTGTTTTCGGCGGAGAGTTCCACCCCGGTCCATTTACCGAAGGTGGGGGAGGAGCGCCTAAGGTCCACCGCTACGTCGAATACGGCGCCGCTGACCACCCGCACGAGTTTGCCCTGCGGGCCCGGATTCTGGAAATGCATCCCGCGCAGAACGCCCTTCTGCGAGCGCGAGTGATTGTCCTGCACGAAAGCTATGTCCAGCCCCTCCTCGGCGAACCTAGCAGCGTTCCAGCTTTCCATGAAGAAGCCGCGTTCGTCGCCAAACACCTTGGGTTCGATGATAAGTGGTCCGGGGATGTCGCATTCGGTAATGTTCATCACGCCCGCCCTTCATGCAGCAGCGCCATGAGGTATTCACCGTAGCCCGACTTTTTGAGCGGCGCGGCAATGGCCTCCAATCGCGTGTCGTCAATAAAGCCTTGCCGCCACGCGATTTCTTCGGGGCAGCAAATCTTGAGGCCCTGCCGTTCTTCCGTAATGCGAACATAGCTTGCTGCATCGAGAAGCGAGCCATGCGTTCCCGTATCGAGCCAGGCGAAGCCGCGGCCCATGATCTCCACCGACAGGGCTCCGTCGTCGAGGTAGAGGCGATTGAGATCGGTGATCTCCAACTCTCCGCGCGGCGAAGGCTTGAGGTCGCGGGCGCGCTCGACCACGGTGTTATCGTAGAAATACAGGCCCGTGACGGCATAGTTCGATTTCGGTTGCGCGGGCTTTTCCTCCAGCGATGAGGCGACGCCGTTCGCGTCGAAATCCACGACGCCATAGGCCTTGGGATCGTTGACACGGTATGCAAATACGCTTGCCCCGCTCGACCGCCGGGCAGCATTCTCGAGCAATTGCGGAAGGCCGTGGCCATAGAAAATGTTGTCGCCCAAGACCAGCGCGCTCGGGTGATTGCCTATAAAATCGGCGCCGATATGGAAGGCCTGGGCGAGACCGTCGGGGCTGGGCTGTACTGCGTAGCTCAGCGCCACGCCGAAATCCGAACCATCGCCCAGTACGCGGCGGAACTGATCCTGGTCTTCCGGGGTGGTGATAATCAGAATGTCGCGAATGCCCGCCATCATCAGCGTGGAGAGCGGATAGTAGATCATCGGCTTGTCATAGACAGGCATGAGCTGTTTCGAGACGCCACGGGTTAACGGATAGAGCCTGGTGCCCGACCCGCCTGCCAAGATAATTCCGCGTCGAGTGTTGTTACTCAAAGTCATGTCCTGATGCTGGAACTTGCGCCTTCGCCGCGACTTGCAGCCCATTGCTATTAGGTCAACTGCAATCCTTTCCGGCTTACACGCCACCTCGTTACGCGCTTATGCCGAAGTGTTTTGGGGTCGCTCCTGCCTTGCCTGCTCGAAGCTAGCAGCCTAGCCCGCAGGAAACCGAGCTTAAGAAGGATCCATCGTTTGCCCACCAATAAAATCGAACTTAAAATACTCGATGAGCGACTGCATGACTGGGGGCTGCCCCGTTATCAAACGGAAATGTCCGCCGGCATCGATCTCTACGCTTGCCTGGAAGAACCACTGGTTCTCGAACCGCAGGCGCCGGCCGTTCTGGTGCGATCCGGTATCGCGCTGTTGATGAACGACCCTCACATGGTCGGTTTATTACTCGCACGGTCGGGGCTGGGCCATAAGAAAGGCCTGATCCTCGGGCAATCGGTGGGCACGATCGATGCCGATTATACAAACGAAATTTTCATCAGCGCGTGGCTTAGAACCCCGCCGGGAAGTGACAGCTTGACGATCAACCCGGGAGACCGGATCGCGCAACTGGTCTTCGTGCCGATCCTGCGACCGGCATTCGATGTCGTCTCCGAGTTTTCAGCGGATACCGGACGCGGCAAGGGCGGTTTCGGCTCTACCGGCGTCTCCGGCAAGGACAGCTAAGGGCGCGATGCAAAGTCAGCCCATCAGCAGGGACTGGTCTTAATCTGGCTTGGATTTGGCCGAACAAGAAAAAGGGCGGCCCGATCCGGAGCCGCCCTTCAACATCCTACCGCTCTAAAGCGCGTCGATTAATCGACGCGGCGTACCGTCGTTTTTTCCGGTGCGATCGAGATGCGAAGCGTTTCACCCGAATTACCAGGGAAATCGGTAAACATCGCCTCGACGAGATTGGGCACCAGATATTGCAGACGGTTCGAGGTGGAAATGGCCTGTGCCTTGCCTTCGAACAGTCGCTCTCCGGTTGCCGCGCGATCGATTTTCATGTCGATCCCACTGGTATAAACCGTGTAGCTGCGAACGTCCGGACCGCCGAACCATGGATCGTAGAAACCGAAGCCCCAGCGACTACCGTAAAAAGGGCGTCCATAGCCAAAGCGCGACCGTCCCCAGCGCGATCCAAACCACGGATCGTAGAAAGGATCGCGGAAACCGGTGGTCCGTACCCGTTCGCGCCCAGTGC
>CATMNW010000011.1 GCA_950071875.1 uncultured Erythrobacteraceae bacterium
GTGCAGCTCGCCGCGTCGCTCAACTCGCTGCGCGGCAGTGGCGGCGGTCTCAATCCGCTCGGCAAACTGCGTTCCGCAACCGGAGTTGACCGCCTGCGCATTCTCGGTCCCGACGATACAAGCGGCCGCGGAACCGCCCTCGCTGCGGGACAGTATTTGACCGATGACATCTATGTCGAATTCATCACCGATGCGCGCGGATTCACCGCCACGCAGCTCGAAGTGAGCCTGACGCCATTCCTTTCGATACTCAGCCAAGCCGGCGGCTCAGGAGCCACCAACGTGAATATCCGCTACCGGAAGGACTATTGATGCGTAATTTACTAGGCCTGCTCGCATTCTTCGCTCTCTGCGCGTGCGAAAGCGAGCCGACATTCGACGACCGCTACGAAGCTGCGCAAGAGCAGATCACGGACAAAGCAGAAGAACTGGATCGCGATTTGGAACCCGCTTCGGCGGCTGACACTGAAGTAGAAAAGGACAGAAGTCCAAGAACTAATCTATAAGAAGCTAACGCGCGAAGTCCGATGGCCGGTTTACCGTTCTAAGCGCCAATAGCAGCCCGACCGCTTACGGCCCAATTCCAGTCATCCAGTCACAGTCAATCACAACGGCAGCTTTTGGGCCGGTAGCGGACCGTCCGCTTCTGAGGCTGTGGGCCGTCGAAACAGACATTTGGCAAACGTCGAATTCATAGCCGCTCATAGCCGGGTACTGCAATTTTCGCGCTCCGACAAAACCGTTCGCGAAACAGGGCTTCGCCATCGATAACGGGTCGCTCCACGCGGTCGCCAGCCGGTCCAGGTCGATTTATTCAACAGCCATTGAATAACGAAACACGCTGCCGTATGGTGCAGCGCGCAAGGTGCGGCAAATGGCTGAACGACGCGGGCGTGGGCGCCCCAGAGAAAACGATAGCGACACCAGTGCGGCAATTTCGCGCGCCGCGCTGCAGCGTTTTTCCGCGCAGGGTTTCGACGCCACCTCGCTGCGCGATATCGCCGGCGATGCCGGGGTCGACGTCGCGCTGATTTCCTATCGCTTTGGCGGGAAGCTGGGCTTGTGGAAGGATATCGTCTCGCAGGCCGGTACAGGCCTGCGCGAAGCGCTCGAACGGGAACTAGACGATAGCGAGACAACCGGCGCGCACAAACGGCTCGAGAATTCGGCCCATGCCTTCCTCGCTTATCTTCTCCATCGACCAGAGGTCCCGCGCCTGCTGCTGCGTGACATAACGATCGATAGCGATCGCTCGAAATGGCTGCTTGAGACGCTTTCTCTGCCCCTTCACCAGCATTTTATCGAGTTGGCGCAAGCCGCAGCGAATGAGCGGGACACGGCCCCGGCGCACCTCGAGTTCCGGGTGGCGACTTTCATCTATTCCGCCGCCAGCACCGTCGCCCGGCACGAACGCCTCGGCAAGCTTGTCGGGGGCATGGAAGACGATGCGCAGTTTGCAGCCGCGCTCGAAGAGGTGCTCGTCGAGGGAGCGATGATTCCGTGACCATTCGCACTACCCTCGTCGACACAGTGGACGGCTACCGGTTCAAGCCGCACGAGATGCCGATCCTCCCCGGCTCTCCGGCTAATCCCGACCACCCTCCGGCGCGCCGCGCGGCCTATCTCGCGATCGGCATCTTCATGGCGCTGGTGGGCGGCGCGCAAAACGGATTTCTGCTCGCCAATGCCCCGGCGCTCCAAGCCGAATTTGCGCTGACCCCGGTCGAAACAGGCTGGCTGACCGTTTCCTTCTATTCGACCTACGCCACCATGAGCATGCTGTTGTTCCGCGTGCGGCAGGAATTCGGCATCCAGCCCTTCGTGCGCTGGGCCATGGCGGGGCTCGTCGCGGCCAATTTCGTGCAGATGATCGGTCCCGGCTACTATCCCGAACTCGCCGCGCGCGCGGTTGCGGGCATCACCGCCAGCGGACTGTCGGCGCTCGCCATCTATTACCTCATGCAGGGTCTGCCCGCAGCCATGCGCGTCGGCGGGCTGGTCATCTCGCTCGGCCTGACACAGGTCGCTTTCCCGCTGACCCGTGCGCTGTCGCCAGCGCTGCTGGTCGATGGCGACATCACTCATGTCTTCCAGTTCCAGTTCGCTCTTTCCTTGCTCGGATTTGGGATGGTCTACTGGCTGCGTCTGCCGCCGGGAATCCGCAGGCAGACCTTCGAGAAGCTCGATATCCCGAGCATCGCACTGTTCATCGTGGGCGTCGCAGCACTGTGCGCCTTCCTGATCCAGGGCCGCATCCAGTGGTGGGACACGCCATGGCTCGGCTACGCGCTGGCCGCCAGCATCCTCGCGCTGGGCGGGTGCTTCCTGATCGAGGCCAACCGCAAGAGCCCGATGCTCGACCTCAGCTGGCTGTCGAGCCGCTCCATCCTCGCGCTTGCGGTGATCGGGGCGACGGTGCGCATCCTCGTTGCCGAACAGGGCTTCGGGGCGAGCGGGATGTTCGCCGCACTGGGTTACGGCAACGAGCAGCTTACCGGCTATTTCTGGGTGCTTGCCGGGGCGACATTCGGCGGCATGGCGCTGTCGGTGGTGCGGCTCGACCCCAAGGACCTCACCCGGCCCGTGCTCTTCGCGATCCTCGTCATCTGCATCGCCGCCTTTGCCGATACGCGCACCGGGGTGATGACACGGCCGCAGGACCTCTTCTTGACGCAAGCCGCCATCGCCTTCGCGGCAGTCTTCGCCATGGGACCGATCATGATGGAGGGCATGCTGCGCGCGCTTGCGGCGGGCCAGAGCTATGTCATCAGCTTCATCGCGATATTCTCGCTCTCGCAATCGATCGGCGGCTTGGCGGGTATCTCGCTACTTTCCGCCTTCCATACCGTGCGCCTGAAGACGCATCTCGTCGATGCCGGCAGTACGCTTACCCTCTCCAATCAGCAGCTGGGCCAGGCTCTCGGCAATGCCGTACAGCGCGCCGCTCCGCTCCAGGGCGATCCCGCCCTCCAGCAGCAGGCCGCCGCCGCGAGCATCTCGCAGGAAGTCGGCGGCGAGGCCGCCGTGCTCGCCTTCAACGACGTTTTCTTCCTCATCGGCACGCTGTCGGCGGTGACGTTCGCCGTCGTCTTCGTACCGTGGCTCATCAACAAGATCCGCGGGCGTAACCCGCTCGCCAAGGAACTGGCCTTCATGGAGGCCATGCTCGCAAGGACCAGACAATGACCGATCCGAACCCTTCCGAAACCGAAACCATGACCGAAGACGTGCCCGCGCCCGAGCAGGAGACTGGCTGGTCGCCCAATCCCTCGGGCCGCCGGATCGTGGTGGCGGTCGGGGCGATCCTCCTCGGCGTGCTCGTGGCGCTGTTTGCATGGGACCTCCCGCCCTTCGGCGGAGGCGACGAGACGACCAACAACGCCTATGTCCGCGGGCGCACCACGGTCGTCAGCCCGCAGGTTGCAGGCTATCTCGTCGAAGTGCCGGTGGCGGACTTCCAACGCGTGGAGAAAGGCGAATTGCTCGCCCGGATCGACGATGCGCCTTTCCAGCAGAAGCTACAGCAGGGCGCCGCCAATACGGCAGCGCAGCAAGCGACGCTGGCCAATAGCGCCCAGAGCCTGCGCTCGGCTCGGGCGCAGCTCGAATTGCAGGACGCCGCGGTCGCTGCTGCCCGCGCAGGGCTGCAGCAGACGCAGGCCGATATGAACCGTATCGCCGAACTGGTCGGCGAAGGTTCGGTTTCGCTACGTGAACGCGACCAGGCCCGCGCGGCACTGCAGCAGGCGCAGGCTGGCGTGAGGCAGGCGCAGGCGCAGCGGGCCATTGCGGCTGAGAATGTGCGTTCGGTTACCGTGGGGCGCGGGGCGCTCGAAGCACAGGTCGCCGGGGCGGAGGCCTCCAAAGGGCTTGCCGAATTCGAGCTTTCGCGCACCGAAATCCGCGCGCCGCGTGCCGGTCGCCTGAGCGAGGTCAGCGCGCGTGTTGGCCAGTTGGTCACTGCGGGAACACAGCTCATGTACATCGTGCCCGACGATCTGTGGGTTGTGGCGAATTTCAAGGAAACGCAGACCGCGAACATGGTTGTCGGCCAGCGCGCCACGCTCGAAATCGACGCGCTGGGCGGTCTCGAACTCACTGGCCGCGTGCAGAGCGTTGCGCCGGCGGCGAGCAGCGAATTCAGCCTTGTGAAGCCCGACACCGGTGCAGGCAATTTCGTCAAAGTGCCCCAGCGTATCGCCGTGCGCATCGTGCTCGACAAGGGCCAGGACGCCGCACAGCGGCTCGGCCCGGGCATGTCGGTCGTCGCCACCGTCCATACGGAGGATTGATCGTGATGAGCAAACCACTGGCCGTGCTGGCGATTAGCGCCCTCGCTCTCTCCGCCTGTGCTCCTGCTTTGCAGGAGGCTCCGCTAGGCGCCGCGGTTGCTCCACCGACCGAATGGCGAACCAGTCTTGATGTGATCGCTCCGGTCGAACGCGACTGGTGGAACGCTTTCGGCGACCCGCAGCTCTCGCGCCTCGTCGAACAGGCACGAGACAACAATCCCGACGTGCAAATCGCCGCCGCCCGTGTCGAAGAGGCGCGCGCGGCCGAGCTGGTCTCGCGCGGTTTCCTTCCTCCTGCACTCGGCGCGGGCGTCGAAGCCGGCATCCGGCGCGAGGTTTCGCCGTTCGGCCAGGCGCAGACGAGCGTTGCTGCACAGCCTGCATTCCGTGCTTCCTACGAACTCGATCTTTTCGGCAAGAATGCCGCACGCGTCGATGCGGCCGAGGCGGGTGTCGCTGCAAGCGCTGCAGCCACGGAAGCGGCGCGCTTATCGGTGAGCGCGGCGACCGCCAGCGGATACATCACCCTGCTGGCGCTCGACAAGCGGCTCTCCGTGCTCGAGCAGACGCTGGTCGCACGGCAGGAGGCGGTGAAGTTTGCCCGCGACCGGGCCGAGGTCGGCTACACCTCCCAGCTCCCCCTCAGGCAGGCCGAGGCCGAGTACCAGGCCACCGCGCAGCTCGTTCCGCAATTGAAGGCGCAGATTGCGCGGCAGGAAAATGCCCTCTCGGTCCTGACCGGAGAATTGCCTGGCGCAATCGATCGGGGCGGGACGCTGGCGGACCTGCGCCAGCCACCGGCGCCTGCAGCCCTTCCGTCCGATCTCTTGCGCCGACGCCCTGATGTCGCTGCGGCCGAGTACCGCATTGCGGCGGCAGATGCGCAAATGCGCGTGGCCCGCGCAGACTTCATGCCCTCCATCGACCTCGGGGCGGCGGCGGGTGTAGTGCTGTCCGACCTGCTTGCCGATCCCGTAAGTGTCTGGTCGCTGGGTGGCAGCATCCTTGCTCCGATCTTCCAGGGCGGGAAGCTCCAGGCACAGCTCGATGGTGCGACAGCGCAACGGGACCAGGCGGCCTGGGCCTACCGCTCGGTCGTCCTCAGTGCCTTTGCCGAAGTTGAGGATCGAATGGCGGTACTAGCAAATCTGGAAGAGCAGGAAACTGCACTCGAAGCCCAGCACGTGGCCGTGGCCGATGCATTGCGCCATGCGCGCAACCGCTATCGTGCCGGCTACACACCCTACATCGAGCAGGTCGATGCACAGCGTGCTTTGCTGGGCGTTGAGCTGTCGCTGGTGCAGACCAGGGCCGATGAACTGACCGCGCTGGTCGGGCTCTATCAGGCTGTGGGTGGGGCGCCAGAATAAATGCACCAAGACCATCGGGCTTGCGACTGAGAAAAGCTGCTTTCCTACCATGATCGGTCAGAGGAATTCATTGCCGGAGCGCTGCTGAAGGTCCGCTTTCACGCGAACTCGAGGAAAGTCCCAATGTCCGAATTTGGGGCGCGAACCTGCCGTCGAGACGTTCCGCTCAATCCCCCACGTAATCTCCCCATCGCCGCTCATTTGGCGGCCTTTTCCGATCTTCCGCGAACTCCGTAAGCGCACTTCCCGCGCGTGACGCGTCCGCGTGATAGGACCGGTCCTTCAATTCGGTTTTGTATCTGTCCGGCAGCAAGTCATTAATCACGTCGAACACGCGCTGTTCCCAATGCCAGTTGTCGAGATAGATGCGCTGCATTTTCTCGCTCCGGGAGCGGCGGTATTTCTCGGCAAAATAGGACACCTCTTCCTGCGCCTCGGAGCGGCGCTCAATGCATGCATCCAACTGCTCACGCTGTTCTTTTGTCTGAGGACCTGCGATCTTGACCCCGCCGGTATGCGGATCGAGGATGATGTCGTCGGGATGCGGGATCGGATCGGGGTCCGGCAGGCCGTTCGCCTTGCAATACTTGATGCGCTCCGACCACTCGCGTTTATAATCGATCGCCGTACCGAACATCTCGATTTTCTGATCGTATTCTCGTTGCTCGAGTCCGGCGACCAGCTCTGCCATAGTTTTCTGCGCGAACCGGTTCCCCTTCATGGCCGAGACGCCCATGGCGCGGAACACGGCCTGGATGGCCGGCAGCTCGACGAGCTCTTCGCCCTCGCGGATGGTCACGGGGCGGTAAGCTTCGTGGCGCAGATATTCCTCTGCCGCTCGCATTCCGAACGAAGTATCGAACTTGGGCTTGTTGGCCGCTCCTTTCGGGCGCCCTGCCGGGTTGCCGGACTGCCCTTTGCGAAAGCGGTGTTCTGCCGGAGGCCGCTTGTAGCCGACGCGGTAGGGCTCAGGCAGGTTCGATGACGGCTGCTTCTTCTCCGAGGCGCTCATTCGGCAGCCGCCAGATCAATGCCGAGCCGAGCCTCGGCGACGTCTTCGAAGTATTCGCCGGTGCTAGCGAGCTTCGCTCGCTTGCCGGTATAGGCTTCCCAGCGGCGCACTATGGTGTCGCAATAGAGCGGGTCATATTCGATAAGCCGGGCGCAGCGCCCAGTCTTCTCTGCCGCGATCAGGGTGCTGCCCGATCCGCCAAACCCGTCGAGAACAATCTGGCCACGTTTGGAGCAGTCCATGATCGCATCGCCGATCAGCGCCACCGGCTTGACCGTAGGATGCATGGCCAGCTCGTCCGACCGGTTCGCACCGATCGAGCTGATCCCGGCATAGTCCCAGACGTTCGTGCGATAGCGCCCGGTCTCGCCAAGCCCGAAGCTATTCGTATGCTGGGCGCTGCCCTGCTTGAAAACGAAGATGAGCTCGTGCTTGGAGCGGTAGAAGGCACCCATTCCGCCATTGGTCTTGTTCCAGACCACGAGGTTCTTCAGCTCGGTAAAGGCCTCGCTGCCTGCTGTCAGAAGCTCGCCCATGTGCCGCCAATCCATGCAGACAAAGGCGATTGCCCCGTCGCGCATGGTCCGGCTCATATTGCCAAGTGTATCGGCGAGAAAGCGGGTAAACTGGCTCTCGCTCATCTCTCCGCTGGCAAAGGCGAACTCGCGGTGCTTGACCGACCCGAGCCCGCAGACATTGCCGTCGATGGCGACATTATAGGGCGGATCGGTAAACACGAGGTCGGCACCCTCGCCGTCCATCAGCCTATCCATCGCCTCGCAATCGCGCGTATCGCCGCATAGCAGGCGGTGCCGACCGAGCTGCCAGATGTCGCCGGAACGTGTGACCGGATCGCTTTGATGATCGGGCACGGCATCTTCAGGCGCGTCGTCCGCCCCCGGATCGGCCTCGCGGGCATCGACCAGCGTAAAGTCTACTTCGGCCAGACTGAAGCCGGTAACCTCGATATCGAAGTCGCAGTCGACCAACGCCTGCAACTCGATCGCGAGGATCTCCTTGTCCCAGCCAGCATTAAGCGCGAGCTTATTGTCCGCCAGCACGTAAGCGCGGCGCTCTTCCGCGCTTAGATGCGAGAGCGCCAGCGTGGGCACACGTTTCCACCCGAGGAGTTTTGCCGCCTCGACCCTCCCGTGGCCGGCGACGATCTCACCCTCTTTCGAGATCAGCACCGGGTTAGTGAACCCGAACCGCTCGATCGAGGCCGCGATCTGCTTGACCTGTTTCCTGGAATGCGTGCGCGCATTGCGCGCGTAAGGTTTGAGCGAGGCAATATCCCGCTCGATCAATTGTGTTTGCGAACCCGCCATCGAATCTTCCCCCGACTGCCGATAACGTATGCATAGATTGAACGCTTGCGAAGTGCAACCTTGGCGGTATGCTTGTGCACAACTCGATTGAACGGAGAGATCAATCATGAGCTTCGCCCATCGGCTGCGCGAACAGCGCATGGCCAACCGCATGTCGCTGCAGGACGTCGCCACGGCCGTCGGCATATCCAAGGCGCATGTGTTCAATCTGGAAAAGGCGAAGACGAGCAATCCCTCGATGGAGCTTGTCATGAAGCTTGCCGAACTGTTCCGCGTGCGCGTGACCGATCTGGTCGGCGACAATCCGGAAGCCGAAGACCAGCCGGCCGAAATCGTCGCCATGTTCCGCGACTTCAAAGCGCTCGAGGACGACGACCGCGATACCATCCGCTTCATGATGGAGAGCCTCAAGAAGCGACGGGAACAGCAGGGTTGACCCTTGACCGAATCGAGCTCGACGGCGTGGGGTCACCAATAAGGCTTGCCGCCCGCATCCACGAGCTTGCCCCCGATCTTCCACTGGCCTTCGATATCAAGGCTGTGTGCCGACAGCTCGACATTCACCAGATCGAGGAAGTCGATACGTCCGCCTACGAAGCCGCCATCATCATGGACGAGTACAAGGCGGACGGGTCGATACTCTTGGCCCGTTCGAGTAGCGCCAAGCGCAAACGCTTCTCGATCGGGCACGAGCTTGGCCACTTCCTCCTGCCGACGCATCTACCGCGCAGCGGCGGCTTTTCCTGCTCGCATGGTGATCTGAAAAGCTCGGATGCTAAATGCAAGGACCGGCAGGCGCGCATCGAAGCCGAGGCCAATCGCTTTGCTGCCCATCTGCTTATGCCGCCCCGAAAGATCCGCTCGAACCTGACTGCGTCCCAGCCTGATCTGAATGAGGTCCGTCGGCTCTCCCAGGCGTTCTTCGTCAGCAAGGAGGCGATGGCGCGCAGCTATGTTGACGCCCACCGTGAAACGCTGGCGCTCGTCTTTCTCCATCGCGGCCGGATCAAGCGCTTCTACAAGCCGGACGACTTTCCGTTCATCGACGTCAGGATCGGGAGCGAGGTGCCGGAAAACTCCATCGCCAGTGGTTATGACTTGGCTCCGACAGAAACGTCGGAACTGGAGGACTGCGATCCCAGTATCTGGCTCGGCGAATGGTCGCAGCGGCCGGTCGAAACTCTGAGCGAGCAGGTGATGTCTCAGCGCGAGGGGCACGCCATGGTTCTGCTTCATGCGGAACTAGCGGATTAGGCGTTCGAAGCCTTTTGCTGATCGACAAATTCTCGTTCCCTGATCGCTCGCGCGCATTCCCTCATCCTGGCTTTTGAATTCCCTGTTCCGCGCGCAGGGAATTTCCTACAGCGAACGGCAGAAATCTGCGGATCTTGACGGCTTGATCCAGGCTGCGAGGGCCGAAAAAATGCCTCTTTCCCTGTAAATTCCCTGTAAAGCAGGGAAAACAGGGTGGAGAGCGGTTCGCAGGTGACTGCCTGCTCCGCCACCTTTTCAAATAAAAGAACCTTGCCCGGACATCGGATGGCCGCTGTTGCTGTCTTTTTCGAGAACGGGCCGTTTTGCTTTTTGACTAGGCCGGCGCGAATTGAAGTTGTTCTCGCAGTCGAGTTACTCTGCAAAACGACGATATCTCAAAAAAATCGAAAGTAGTTCACAGAAAAATCTCTGTACGGGACGCTGATATTTCGCCGCAGAATCAAGCGGATTTCGAACCGCAAAACCTATTCTCGAACTGTACCATTATGGTGCGTTCAACTCTGGCAGGAGCGGTCATCCCTTTTCCTGAAACGGTTAATCGGCTAGCAACCATCGCCATCGAGTCGCATCGAGAACATGAACAGCAAGCCCTCGTTTTGTCACCGCCGACCGCGCGGTGCCAGGAGGGGGCAATTTCATTTCCGCGCGACTTGAGGAGGGGACGTGCACAATCTATTTATCCGGGGGGGTGTGCTCGCCATTGCCGCGCTTTTTAGCGTGGGGGCGTCTGCACAGGATCTCGTTCACGAGCCGATCAGCCCCACTTTCGGAGGCAATCCATTCAATTCCAACCACATCCTTGGAACTGCCAATGCGCAGAACAAGGAAAAGGACCCCAATGCCGCGAGCTCGAACTCGCAGGCCGATATCTTTGCGCGCCAGCTGCAATCACGCCTTCTTTCGTCTCTTTCGTCCCAGATCGTCGATGCAATCTTCGGTGAAAACCCGCAAGAAAGCGGTGTCGTGAGCTTCGGGGGCCAGACGATCGAGTTCTTCCGTTCTCTGGATTCCGTAACGCTGCTGATCACCAATGACGACACGGGCGAGGTCACGCGCATCGTGGTTCCCCTGTTTGTGGAGGTGAACTGATGGGACGCCTCACCAAACTCGGCCTCGCATGCCTTGCGCCGCTGGTACTGGGCGGATGCATGTCCGTTACCAATAGCGGCAGGGATTTCCTTCCAACGGAAACGTCGCTCGCGTATTTTCCGAAGAAAACGCAGACGCAGGTCCTGCTGCAGCAGCTTCCCGGGCCGCAACGTCAGGTGGCAGTCGCTGTTTACGGGTTCACCGACCAGACTGGTCAGTTCAAGCCGACCGAAGCCGGGCAGACGCTTTCGCGCGCGGTGACGCAGGGCGCCAGTTCGATGCTAGTCAAGGCGCTGCAGGATGCCGGAAATCGCCAGTGGTTCACCATCGTCGAACGCGAGCGGCTCGATAACCTGCTCAAGGAACGGCAGATTATCTCCGAGATGCGCAAGCGCTACCTCGGCGAAGAAACCACCAATGCCCAGGCCCTTCCGGCCCTGCTTTTTGCAGGGGTTCTCCTTGAAGGGGGCATCGTCGGATATGATACCAATACGGTAACCGGCGGCGCCGGTGCGGCATTCCTCGGTATCGGCGGGCGAACCGAATATCGCCAGGACACGGTGACCGTCTACCTGCGCGCTGTATCGGTGCGGACGGGCGAGGTGCTGACTACAGTCAACGCATCGAAAACCATTGCTTCGCGCGCCATCGGTGCCAGCGCCTACAAGTTCGTGGCGTTCAAGGAACTGTTCGAGTTCGAAGCCGGAATCACGAGCAACGAGCCAGATCAGGTCGCGCTTCAGCAGGCCGTCGAGAAGGCGACCTATGGCCTGATCATGGAAGGCGTCGATCTGGGTCTCTGGCAGTTTTCCGATATGGCGGCTGCCGAACCGATCATGACGCTATACCGCAAGGAGCGGGAAGGCATTTATGAAGCGCGCGATGTCCAGCGCGCTGTGCGCAAGGCGGGCACCTTGTCCGATCTGCGCGTCGTCGACGATGAAGAGGAGGATGAGGGCGCCTGACCTTCCCGGTCGGGTCTGAGATTACGGACCTGCAAGGTTCGTGAGAGAGGAACTGGCGCTGCTTCAATGGCGCCGGAATAAGTCGCAAAAAGAAGCACGCACCGGAGCTGCAACTCCAATGCGTGCAGTGTGTAGGCTGTGATAACCTAAATGGTGCCGGGCGTCTTTGTGCGCCTTTGGCAGCGATGGTTATCACCTTTTGGAAAAGGTGATGCAACCGTGAAGAAAACAATCCTTACCAGTGCGTCAATTCTGGCACTGTCCATGGCAAGCCCTGCGCTTGCGCAAAGCAACACGAGCACTGTCGATCAGACGGGCTCGGGCCAGTCGGCCGATGTGACCCAGAACGGCGCATCGAGCGTGTCGGATGTCGACCAGAGCAACGCCGACAACCTTGCTGTCGTCGATCAGCAGTCCGCCACCAGCGGTGCCAACAGCGAAATTACGCAGACTGGCACGGATGAGCGCGCAAGCGTTATCCAGGTGAGCGGCGCTGCGGATTCCGATATCGACCAGGAAGGCGGAGCGCAGAACGCTTCGGTTTACCAGGACGGTTCGAGCGAATCCTACATTTCGCAGAGCGCGAAATTCAACGAAGCAAGCGTCAGCCAGACCGGCGATCGCAACTTAAGCACGGTAACCCAGTCGGGCGTCAACGGTGCAGCCGGCGATCCGGACAATGACTACGACGCTGCGGATCCCGCAAGCCGGGTAGGTGTGTCGCAGTTCGGTGACGACAACGACAGCATGATCCTGCAGACCGGCGACAACACGAATGCCGATGTCATGCAGACGGGCGCGTTCAACACCAGCTCGATCACGCAGTCGGGCGATTTTTCCGACGCATCCGTCATGCAGGACGGCAACAACAACACCGCGACCGTCGTTCGTCAGAGCGCCGATGGTTCGGGCGACGCAAGCCCGCCGAGCCAGCCGGTCGTGCCCGATGTGTATGCCGATGCTTTCGTCAGCCAGACGGGTGACGACAACGTCGCGACGATCTCGCAGGATGCCGTTCCCGTAGATGCTACTATCGTACAGGCGGCCGACGGCAACCTGTCGACTGTTACGCAAACGGCCACTGCGGGTGGTGCATCCGCTACGACATTGCAGAGCAGCGATGACAACACCTCGATCATCGACCAGTCGGGTGGATCGAGCGCAAACATCGTCCAGACCGGCGGTAATAACGGTCTCGGCCCTCGTTCGTTCGACGGTACGGCCACTGCCGATAGCACCGGCACCGCTTATGCGAACAACGTTTCGCTGGTGAACCAGTCGGGTGCGGGTTCGTCGGTGGATCTGACCCAGGACGGCACGATCAACCGTTCGAATGTCGATCAGTCGGCTGACGATGCGAGCGTCCTGATTGCTCAGTCCGGTGTCTACAACACGTCGGACATCAACCAGTCGGGCGCAAGCGCTTCGGCCGATGTAACGCAGGGCGGCGATCATGGCCGGAATGTTTCGGGCATCGTCCAGACCGGCTCGGATGCCAGCGCCGTGGTGGTGCAGAACGCTTCCGACCTTCGTGCGCCCGAACGTTCGCCGACGCAGGAAAGCTTCATCAACCAGTCGGGTGACGATGCCTATGCATTCGTTTCGCAGACGGGTGACGAGAACCTTTCGGAAGTCGATCAGACCGGTAGCTTCAATGAAGCCAACGTTGTCCAGAATGGCGTCGGACTGACCTCGGATGTCAACCAGAGCGGTGCTGGAACGCTGGCGGAAGTCAACCAGAGCGGTGCCGACAACATGTCGACCGTCACGCAGACCGGCCTCATCAACGGTGCCGATGTCACGCAGTCGGGCGAGCGTAACACCTCGACGATTACCCAGTCGGCCACCGTGCTGTCGGGTGCGGTTCTCACGCAAAGCGGTGACGACAACATGTCGACCATCACTCAGAACCCGATCGGCGGCCACCAGGCTAACGTCCTCCAGTCCGGCGACAACAATATGTCGACCGTCTCGCAGGGCGGCCTTGCCAACAGCGCCGGTTCGTATCTCGACGATACAGACAGCGGGGTAATCCAGGCTGGTAACAATGGCGAATCCACCATCACGCAGACCGGCGGTTTCCAGACGGCCTACGTCGAGCAGCTTTCGGGCAGCATGGGTTCGATCTCGAACATCGATCAGGGTACCAACGGAAGCGTGTGGGTCCCCGGCCTCGGTGCAGGAACCGGTCAGCTGGCAACCGTTTCGCAGGCTGGTACCGATAACGAGTCGGCTATCACCCAGCGCGGTACCGACCAGACTGCCGATGTGACGCAGGGTGGTTCGGACAACATGTCGACCGTGAACCAGGGCTCGGTTTCGGGTGGCCTCTTCACAGCTGGCATGAACACCGGTGCCGATAACATGGCGACGGTGATGCAGACCGGCGAAGACGGTACTTCGCTTATCGACCAGCTCGGGGAAGGCAACACGGCCAGCCTCACGCAGTCCGGTCTCGGCAATGACTCGACGATTTTCCAGAATGGTGAATTGAACAGCGCTGTCGTCACGCAGACCGGAACGGACGGCATTTCGACCGTCGACCAAGTCGGTAACAACAACTCGGCTTCCGTTAGCCAGAGCGACTGAAACTGAGGGGCGCGCCCGGCCGGGCGCGCCCCTTCTCGCATAGAGCGCGCACCAAGAAAGCGCGCCATTCCACCGAGGGCGCAAATCCGAAGGAAGGAAATTCACATGAAGAACGTAGTATTCACCGGTGCCTCTATCCTGGCACTTTCGATCGCAGGTCCGGCACTCGCACAGCAAACCCAGACCTCGGATATCGATCAGATCGGTTCGAGCAACACCGTCAACGTCAGCCAGCAAGGCAACGAAGGTGTGTCGGACATCGACCAGAATGGCGACGGCAACCTTGCCGAGGTCACCCAGACGGAAGATCCGACGGGTTCGAACCTGTTCAATGTTCCGGCGAATGACGCGACCATCGATCAGACCGGCGACAACAGCCGCGCACGGATCGAGCAGCACAGCGACAATCCTGGCTCCAACCCCGGGAACACTGCAACCATCACGCAGAATTCCGAGGCACCAGCCGGCAACACCGTTCCTTCCGGATATGCGCTGAACGGTCGCATCATCCAGAGCGGTAGCGCTAACACCTCGACCATCGACCAGATGGGCAACCCCAATAATTCGGGTGGTTCGGGCGATGACGGCAGCGGCTCCGGCGTGACGGCACGTAACGATCAGACCGGCTCGGGCAATAACTCATCAATCCAGCAGGACGTGTTCGCCGACACCGCCGATCCGTATTCCGATGCGGACGTTATCCAGAACGGTACGAACAACGATTCTGCCGTGCGCCAGCGTGGTTCGGATGCACGCGTCCTTGTTACCCAGTCGAACGACGGAAACTTCTCCGACATCGATCAGGGTGCTAACCGCGAGATGGAAGCGACCGTTACCCAGAGTGGTAACCGTAACGTTTCCTATATCGATCAGGTGGCGCGCACGGTAACCGCGACCGTCAACCAGTCGGGCGATGATAACTATTCGGAAATCGATCAGGACGCGCAGAGCCGACTGTCCGATGCCACCGTAAGCCAGGGTGCCGACAACAGTCGCAGCGATGTCGACCAGACCAATACCGCATCGATGGCGATGGTCGACCAGATTTCCGGAACTGATCTGTACAGCAAGATCACCCAGTCGGACGGCGAAGGTGCGGAAGCCAATGTGACCCAGAGCGGTGACACCCTGAGCTCGATCATCGACCAGTCGGGCGACGATCAGTTCGCCGACGTCACGCAAACCGGCCTCGGCAACTCGTCGACCATTACGCAGATGAACGGCCTCGGTACCGGCATGAACTCGGCCACCGTGCTTCAGTCCGGCGAGGATAACGTATCGCTGATCACGCAGTCGGGTACCGAAAACTCGGCGATGGTGACCCAAGGAGGCAGCGGCAACATGTCGACGGTCGACCAGACCGGCACCGGCAACTCCGCAACTGTCAGCCAGAACGGCATCTAAAGGAAAGACCCGGTCCCGCGGGTTGCGGGGCCGGGTCATCTTCTACACTCCAAGGAAACCATAATGAAAAAGACAATCCTTACCGGCGCTTCGATCGTAGCGCTTTCGATTGCGGGCCCGGCGCTCGCGCAGAATAACACCAGCGACATCGACCAGTCGAACCAGTTCAACGACGCCGACGTAACCCAGGACGGCTCGAACGCCCTCTCGACCGTCGTCCAGACCGGCGATGGAACGAGCGACGAGCGCAAGAACGAAGTCCTGGTTGTCCAGGAAGGCGACGGAGCGGAATCCTATGTCGAGCAGAAGGGCTCGGATCGGAACGAGGCCGAAGTTCGCCAGGACGGCGACAGCTACAGTTTCATTTCGCAGGATGGCACATTCCTCGGTGCGGAAGTCCGGCAGAGCGGCGATCTCAATGAAAGCTATGTCACGCAGAGCGGCAATTCGAACCAGGTCGGCAACGCGCTGAACGGTTCGGCCGCTGGCGTCCAGCAGACCGGCGACAGCAACATGGCAGTGGTTGATCAGGATCCGGCAACCTACACCAATGCCAACATCACGCAGACTGGCGACTTCAACGACGCTTCTATCCGTCAGGAAGTAACCGGCGGCGCCGGTGCCAATCAGAGTAGCGCACGAGTTACGCAGACGGGCAACAGCAATATCGCCGATGCCAACCAGCTCAGCTCGACGAACAAGGCACGCCTTGATGTCGTGGTGACTCAGAACGGCGACGCAAACCAGTCGTATTCGACGCAAGGCGGCCAAGACAATTCCGCGGTTATCACCCAGACCTCGACAGGCTCGGTCGGTAACCGTTCGGATCTCTTGCAGCAGGGTGAGGATTCTTCCGCAACAGTCACACAGACCGGCACTAACAACCGCTCGACTGCAACTCAGGGTTCGCCAAACCGGGTGACCGAGCTTCAGGAACTGAACCTGACGCAGGACGGCACTGACAACACCTCGACGATCACCCAGTTCGGTTCGCAGAACGCGGCAGTCGTCAGCCAGTCGGGTAATCGCAACACGAGCACGGTGAACCAGCCGGGCTTCGACAATGCGACCGGTGAATTCGACGGTAACGGCGATGTCGTTTCGGTCGGTGTGAGCCAGATCGGCGATGACAATACGTCTTCGATCACCCAGTCGGCCAACTTCGGTTCGGCCTATGTCGGTCAGGTCGGCGACAATCTGACGAGCACCGTGTTCCAGCTGGGCCGTGCCAATTCGGCGGTTGCTAGTGTCAACCAGTCGGGATCGGATAACGAAAGCCTGATCACGCAGGACGCGCCGGCACCGGCCGATGGCGGACCGGGCCGCGACATGACCGCCACAGTCATTCAGGCTGGTTCGGACAATTACAGCTCGGTCTCGCAGACCAACACGCTTGGCGCTCCCGATGTTTCGGGTAACGACGCGCTGGTCGACCAGTCCGGCGAAGATGGCGAATCCTGGATTATCCAGGACGGTCATGACAACTTCGCTTCGCTGACCGACACCGGCATGTTCAACGACAGCACCATCACGCAGAGCGGGGATATGAACTCGGCAATGGTGTCGCAGGGCGGACAGGGCAACGTATCCTTCGTCACCCAGTCCGGCGACGGCAACAGCGCCAACGTCTCGCAGAATGCGGTTTCGTCGGCACCCCCGTCGGGCGTGAACTAAGCAAGGTGGCGGGCGGCACGCGGTGTCGCCTGCCACTTACCAAACTGGTCCGGCATGCATGAGGAGGACGACATGATGAAAGAAGCGATATGCGGCACAGCCCGTAGCCGTTCTATCTTCATCGTGCGGCCGCTGCAGGATCCGAAGGGACGGTCGCTCGCCGATGTGGCGGGCGATCGGGGTGCCGGGTGTCCTCCTACACCCGGCGCCTGTTTCCCGATCCCTTCCCGCAATTCGGATTGCGGGTCTTTTCCCGGAGAACCTCATCATGGCTGATGTGAAACCACTTCTTTCGATCTTTGCTGCCATTGTGCTGGCATCGAGCCCTGCTTTCGCGCACCACAAGGAAGGGCATGAGCAGGGTGGCGGAGCAGGAGCCGGCGATCACGTCCCACCGGGTGATCCATGCGGTAGCGGGCCGGGCCAGGGCACTGGCAATCCGTGCAATGGCAACAATGGAAACTCTGGCGCCAACGGAAATTCTGGCACTCCCTGGCAATTCGACGAAGTCGAGCTGCCGGTCGCCGAGGATACAGGGGTATTCATTACCCAGATCGGCGTGACCAACACCGCAATTGCCAGGCAGACCGGTTCGCAAAGCTACGCCGAGGTGGTCCAGGAAGGCGAAGAAAACTTTGCAGAGATCGACCAGCGCAATGGCCGTCATTATGCCGCCGTCGCCCAGGATGGTAATCGCAACACGCTCAACGCGGAGCAATCCGGCGATGGGCAAACGGCGCTTATTATCGCGCAACAGGGCAATGGCAATCTCGCCGATATCCTGCAAAACGATAACGGAGCCGCATATTCTGCGGCTGCTATCTCCCAGACCGGAAACGATAACGGCCTGACGCTGATCCAAGATGGGGACGACAATCAGGCGCGCCTGACGCAGAACGGCTCGGGCAACGCCATGACAGCAACACAGTTGGGTGTTAGCAATCGGCTCGAATGGACGCAGAACGGCGATGGATTGTCCGACCTGCAGATCGAGCAGACAGGAAATGGCTCGATGCAGATTACGCAGTCCAACAACGGAAACTCCTACGCTAGCGGACATGGCAACGGGAACGGCAATTAAAGGATAGGTCTGGCATGATCCTGGCAGCTTCTCTGGCAATCCTGCTTTCGGCGCAGACCGACACTTCCGTAATTCAGGTTCGGGAGAATTCGGCAGCCGAGCGTGATTCCCCCATCGAACAATTGAGCGAGCCGGGCGAGGGGCTGCCCGAAGATACTGCGCCGAAGGATGACACCGCGCCGGACCTCGTGCCGCAACTGTCCGACAGCGATACTGATGTGGAATTCGCGCGGGTCGAAGGCATCGACCGGTGCAGCGCCGAACTTTTGTCGGCCAGTGATGCCGAATATTGCGCGCGGCGCCTGGAGGCACGCTCTGCCGAGTTCGCTACCGACAACGAAGCTACCTTGACCGCAGAACAGGTGTTGATCGGAGAACAACTGGCTTCTGCTGGTGACGGCGATGTCGCGGCACGATCGCGACTGGTGGGGCGGCGCGACAACGATGCCGACGATCGCGATCTGCAAGCGCTTGCTTCGATAACGCTTGGCAACACGGTGCCGGTTCAGGAAACGCCTGTCGAGGATGATACGGGAAGCTTGCCTGCCGAAACGCAGGCTCTCATCGAAGCTATCGTGGAGCGTATGGGTTCACCGTCCGGAGGCGGATCGTGATCGCACATTTCTTTTTGGGAGGGCTACTCATGGCTGCGACCGTTCAGGACGAACGAGCGATCCAGATGGAAGTCGCGCAGGATGGCGAAACCATCGAAGTGACCTTGATCGGAAATTCTACGGTGGAACAGCGCGTGGAGTATGAACTGGAACTTTCCGGCAACTCCAACAGCAATCACAAGGGCAGCACCGTGCTCGCAGCCACCTCGCCGGCAGTGCTTTCGACCATGCGGATGCACGGTGGGCGAAACTGGTGTGTCAAAGCCATTGTGCGCGAAGAGGACGGCAAGTCCTACGAGTATTCCGAGGGCACCTGCGCCTGATCATTCGGGCCTGCGGCAAGATTGAACTCGTCGTAAACCGGGTCGTAGCTGATCTCGAGACCGGCTGCCGACAGGTCATCTACCGGTATGAACTTTTGCGCTGCTGGTGAGGCAGCGAGGCGTTCATACTCTGCCGGTTCAAAGCGGTCGCTGACAAGTTCGAGGAGGGAGCCAAGCCTCACCGAAATCAACCGGTCGCTATCCAGAAATTCAAGCTCACCTGCGTGCTTCCCGTCGACCAGAACGGGCAATGCGGTTTTATCGCCCTGGTTCACATGCTGCGGTGTCTTTTTAACCGGATTTTCGACTTCAGCTGCGTCGGACAGCTTCGGTTCCTGCGCTACGGCTGACGGAACTGTTTCGGGTAGCCCACTATCAACATCGATGGGATCGGGTGTCGTTGCTACGGGCTCCGCAGCCGACGGTGTTACTGGCAAGCTGACAGGCGAAGTCGCTATCTGTGGCCTTGCGTCATCGACCGTAAAAGTCGGGTTGGCAGATGGCCCGATGTCGGCGGCCGGCGAAGGCGAGGCCTCCTGACCAGCTTGCGGCACGGCGGAGGCCGCGTCCTCATCTATCGCCGCGTGCATTCCACCGGCCCCGAGAACGAGCAGCCCCGGAAGGACCTGGAAGATCAATCGGTATGGCTGGGCCCGCGGGTGAGCATATCGGAAGGGGGCATAATCGGGAAAGCTGGCAGCCAACGCCTCCACGTCGTTTGCCGACGAGTAGATATGGAAATCGCTTTCGATTTCCAGGAATCGATAGGATCCGTGCATGCTCCTCCCCCCAAGGACGGTGAAGCTATCATAAATCGCTGAAAAAGCGAATCAAACTAGTGTTCCTTGATCAGGATCTCGACATCGTCCTCATCGATACCCGCCGCTTCGGCAATCGCCGCGCGACTGGAGGAGATAACTTCGGCAAGTCCGAGCGCACGGTCTGCTGTTTTTCCCTCATGGTCCGTTTGTAAATCCATCGCCTTGCCATAGGCGAGTTCGACCTCCTTGACGGCCAAGGCCTCGCATAGTTTCAGGAAATAGGAGCGGGAAGGGATTGTCTTGCCTGTCTCCCACTTCCAAACGGTAGGCTTGCTCGTGCCGATCCTCTGCGCCAACCCCTCCAATGACAAGCCCACGCCGACCCGCAGCCGCTTGATACGATCGCCAAGCGCTTCTTGTGGCCGGTTGATTGTCTTCAGGCTGCCAAGCTTCAGCCGTGAAAGATCGGCCTTGCGCAGGGGTTGTTCGAATTCGCAGCCAGCCAGGTCGGCGGAACGCCAGACGATCCTGGCCTTGCGATTGCCGACCTCGGGAATTTCGACATCGATCTCGTCATGGACGCGCTGGCTCGTGGAAGTCTGGAGGAGGAGCCCGCTGCGCGAGATATTCAGGATCTGGGCGTTGTTCTCGCTGCTGCCCGGTCGCACGGATGTCGGCATGAACAGTTGCAGCCGCTGATTCTTCCGCTTCTGCGTCGAAGGCGTTGAAAGGTTCGCGCTGATCGATTGCTCGCCCATTCGGCTCTACTCCAGAGTTCGACCCCGTCCTACCACGCTTCGATAAGGCTGCGGCGAGAATAATTCACGGGGTGGATTTGGCCCCGAGGCAGGAGGACAGTTGCTGACCCAAATAGATAATGAGAATGACTTGCAATAGCTATTCTTGGGGTCTAGTTGGCCGCCACAACGACTCGATGGGGCCAGCAATTCATGATCATCCGGAACAGCCTTTCAGCACTCGGCGTATTGTGCCTGCTGCCTTCAGCCGCAAAGGCCCAGGGCGCTAGCGCTGCATCGGGCGCCGGGGCACTCCCGGCGGACCTGAGTGTCTGGGGAATGTTCGCGCAGGCCGACTGGGTCGTGAAGCTCGTCATGATCGGGCTGATCGCGGCGTCGATCGTCACCTGGTCGGTGCTGATCGCAAAACATCTGGAGCTTTCCCGCCAACGCAAGGATGCCGAAACGTTCCGCGATCGCCTTTCAGCCGCACGCTCGCTTTCGGACATAGAAGCCGGCGACGCTTCGAGACCCATGGTTCTCGAAGCCTATGACGAGATTTCCCAGTCCTCAGGTTCGACCGAGGATCGCGAAGGTCTGAAAGAGCGGCTGGTGTCCCGGATGGACCGGCACGAAGCGCGGCTTGCGCGCAAGATGACCCAGGGCGTCACGATACTCGGCACCATCGGCGCGACGGCACCCTTCGTCGGCCTGTTCGGTACGGTCTGGGGTATCATGAACAGCTTCATCGGCATCGCCGAGGAACAGACCACCAATCTGGCAGTGGTCGCACCGGGCATTGCCGAAGCACTGCTGGCGACCGGCCTCGGGCTTGTCGCGGCGATCCCTGCCGTTGTCATCTACAACCATTTTGCCCGCGCCATCGCGGCACATCGTGCCATCGTGGCCGATAGCGCGGCCGCGCTGCTCCGTATCGTTTCGCGCGATCTCAGCCGCGGCACGCTGCCGACGGCACGCGGAGCCTGATCGTGGCGCTTAAGCTCGCCTCCGACAGCGAAGACCTCGCGGTCGCGCATGAGATCAATGTCACGCCTTTTATCGACGTGATGCTGGTGCTCCTGATTATCTTCATGGTCGCAGCCCCGCTGGCAACCGTGGACGTGAAGGTCGACCTCTCGGTATCGAATGCCCAACCGGCAGCGAAGCCCGAAGCACCGGTATACCTGTCCCTCCAGTCCGACGGGACGATCCTGGTAAACGAAGAACAGGTCTCGGCGGCTTCGCTGGGTTCCGCCATCGAACAGGCCACTGCGGGTGACCGTGAAGAGCGTGTTTTCCTGCGCGCCGACAAGACCATAACCTATGACGAGATCATGCAGGCGATGAACAGCTTGCGCTCGGCCGGTTATGTTCACGTGGCACTCGTTGGCGCCGAAGGTGCCACCGGGCAATGACGCTTGCCGCCGAAGACAGAAACCGGTGGATGCTGGGCGGGGGTATAGCCCTTGCCGGCCACGCATCGCTGGTCGCCGCTGTCCTTCTGGCGGGAGGGCACAAGCCCCGCGAAATATCCGAAGATCC